>JAZUAN010000042.1:0-32317 GCA_045638005.1 Acutalibacteraceae bacterium
CATACAGTATTTGCTCCGTTTTTGCCTCGATTGACCTGAAAATCCGCTCTTTTTAAAAATCTCCGACCTCAAAGCGAGGAGATTTCGAGTGATTTTTGTTTTTCTTTTCTGCGGGCGGGCTGTCGCCCGACAAAGAAAAAAAGGACGAAAAGCGCTGAAATATACCGTTTTGAGGCAGGTTCGGATTATTCGTGTCACCTTAATTATATGACATACGGCTCGTCATCCGTCACCTTACGCACGTGCGGACAGGGAGTCATCTCACGATAACTGGGATTGAGAAAGCGCACCGCATTGCGGATGATACTCTGTACCGACGGCTGATAGAAGGTGGGATAGGACTCATGGCCCGGCTGGAAATAGAAGATCTTGCCGTTACCGCGCTCATAGAGACAACCCGAACGGAACACCTCGCCACCGCTATAGTGACCGATAAGCAACAGCTTGTCGGGGGTGGGGATGACAAACGGCTCGCCGTAGGTTTCTTCCGCCTCTAATTCGAAGTAGCGGTCGATATCCTTGGTGATGGGATGGGACGGCTCGATGACCCATAAGATCTCATGGTCATCCGTCTCACGCCAGGTCAAATTACAGGAGGTGCCAAGCAGATAGCGGAAGGGTTTCGAATGATGGGCGGAATGCAACGCGATAAAGCCCATACCGGACAGCACCGCGTCACGCACAAGGAAGGCTACCTCGTCCGGCACCTTACCGTGCGCCATGTGACCCCACCAGATGAGAACATCTGTCTCTGCCAAAATCTCTTTGGTGATACCGCAGTTTTCATCCTGCAAGGTGGCAGTTTTTACCACCATATCCTCTTCCTTGCCAAGGAAATCTGCAATCGCCTGATGGATACCATTCGGATACATATCAGCAATACGCTGTTCGTTGCGTTCATGCTCGTATTCATTCCATACCAATACACGAATCATAGTAATTTTCTCCATTGTTTTGAAAGAATTGAAGGTTATCCAATCAAATTATAGACAGCAGCGAAAAATTATGCTATCATTTTTTTGTGTTAAAATATCGTTTTTTTGTCTTTTGGAGGAAATCATGGTTTTCTATGAAGAACGCGCCAAGCGAAACGGCGTGATGATGCCGATCCAGTGCATTCATCTCCATTTGCGTAACACCCGCACACACCCCAGACTGCATTACCACGACTACACCGAGTTACTGTTCGGCTTGAGCGGTAAAGCGCAGATATATATCGGCGGTACGCGCTATGTGCTGCCTGCGGGTGGTATGATCATCGTACATAACAGTGAACCGCACGATGTGCTCTGTGCCACCGAAGAATGTGAGTATATCGTTATCAAATTTTTGCCACAGGTGTTGCGCGCTGAGGAAGAAACCTTTTCGGAATACGGCTATGCGTCCGCTTTAATGGAAAACGCGCCCGAAAAGCAGATATTCTTTGACACAGATGAACTCAAAGAAACCAACCTTCCGGGGCTGTTCAAGCACATGATGGAGGAATGGGAAGGACAAACCTTCGGCTATGAACTCAGCCTGCGTGCGGATGTGACGCAAATCTATTTGCATATCCTGCGCTGTTGGCGGAAAAGTAACGTATCTCTTATGGAAAATATCGAGCAAGCCGGACAAGGAGAATTCATCCGTCTGGCTGTTTCCTATATCGGCGAACACTACCCCGATCTTACCGAAAGCGAAGCAGCTGCTGCATGCGGTATGAGTACAGCATATTTCTCCCGTCTGTTTAAGCGCACCATGAAAACCTCTTTTTCGGCATATCTCGCAAAGGTGCGGCTGAGAGAAGCGGAAAGGCTGTTGCTGCTTACCGATCGCAGCGTCACAGATATCGCACATGCGGTTGGCTTCTCCACCGCGTCCTATTTTATCAGCCTATTTCGCAAAGAACATCGTATCACCCCCTATCAATACCGCCGCTCACATCGTGGCGGATGAGGCATTAAAAAACAGAGAAGATACACGCATTATTATCTGTAAAACAAACAGTAATGTGATATGAAACACATAATATTGTGATATTTGTTGAAAAATATAATTTGGCGTACTGACGTTATAACCTCTCTCCGCAAGGCGGTAAGTTTTCTCTTGCCTGCGGACATTGTCGCGGAGATGTCCGTAGGACAAAGGGGTGCCTACCTTGGGAAGGGACATCCCCTCGTTTGATTTGCACACATTTTTATATTTTCGTAGGGAACGACCTATGTGTCGTTCTATAAGGTTCGCACACATTTTCAATGTCATCGTAAGGCAAGGGCTTGCTCTTGCCGTAACTTGTGCAAATTTCGCAGGACGCCGAGTGGCCCCCTTGTGTATGGGGTGACAAGAGTAATCCCCCACAAAAGAAACCCACCCCCTATTATATTTATTATCATTATAATACACCCATCTGCGCAAAAAAATAGCAAAGTCGAGCGAAAAAATCGCAAAAGGAACATTTTTTCGCTACAAAAGTAAAAATATACCATAAAATGTATTGAAATACAGTGAACAGTATTTACAAATCAATCACCGCAAGGGTTCCCACATACACGCAACAAGATATTGCAAAGGATTTTTATTCAAAACACAATATATTGTGTTTTTGGGTTGACAACCACTATATATCGTGCTACAATTAGTATCGTGCCGCGAAATGTCGCAAAAGGTCAAAAAAGGGAGGGCGCTTTGATGAATATTCAAGGTTTTCAAAAAATGACCCTCCTGGATTTCCCGGGAGCTGTTGCTTGCACCGTGTTTACCGGTGGCTGTAATCTGCGCTGCCCCTTCTGCCACAATGCAGATCTGGTGCGCACCCCCACCATGTACGTGAACATGCTGCCGCAGGTGATGGAGTACCTCGAGAAACGTAAAGGACTGATCGACGGCGTGTGTGTCACCGGCGGTGAGCCGCTGTTGCAGCCCAATTTGCAGGATTTTCTCAAAACCGTCAAGGAAATGGGATACCGTGTGAAATTGGACACCAACGGCAGTCTGCCGGATAAGTTGTCCCGCATCTTAAAGAGCGGTCTTATCGACTATGTGGCGATGGACGTAAAGAGCTCCAAAGCGGGGTACCCCAAAGCCATCGGCGGCGAAACCGATTTCGCCTTGTTCGAGGAAAGCATCACCCTCTTGAAGCAAAGCGGTATTCCCCACGAATTCCGCACAACGGTGGTGAAAGGTATCCACACACCCGAGGACATCGAGGCGATCGCCAAAATGCTTGCAGGCGAGGAAAAGTATTTCCTCCAGACCTTCAAGGATTCCGGCAATCTACTTTGTAGCGGCTTTGACGCATTCAGCCATACGGAAATGGCGGCAATGCTCGCAACGGTAAAACAATATATCCTCGCCGCTGAGCTGCGGGGATAAAGTAGCCGAAGAGAAGCAAACTCCTAATCGCCCATACGGCGTCTCACGGCGAAAATCCGCACGCGTTGATTGTTACAAGTAAAAAATAGAATTTTTTGCTTGTAACAAGGCCGTCGAGCGCAGGAATACTGTATGTATTTCAAGCGAGAACAACGCAGTTACCAAGCAAAAAATTCATTTTTGACCGATTAGAGTTTGACTCTCTTCGGCTACAAGTAAAAGGAGTGGAAAGTATGTATCGCGTAAACAAACGAGACGGAAAGGTCGCAGAATTTAACATTTCCAAAATCACCGACGCTATCACAAAAGCATTTGAAGCGTGCGAAAGAGAATTCAACGACAACATCATCGATTTCCTCGCCCTCAAAGTCACCGCTGACTTTGAGCCGAAGGTAGAGGACGGTTTTGTTGCGGTTGAGGATATCCAGGACAGTGTGGAAACCGTTCTGGTGCAGGCGGGATATGCAGATGTGGCGAAAGCCTATATTCTGTATCGCCGTCAGCGCGAAAAACTCCGCAACATGAAATCCACCGTACTGGACTATAAAGCACTGGTTGACCAGTATGTGCAGAGCCTTGACTGGCGTGTGAAAGAGAATTCCACCGTGACCTATTCGGTCGGCGGTCTTATTCTCTCCAACTCCGGTGCCATCACCGCTAACTATTGGCTGTCCGAGATCTATGACGACGAGATCGGCAACGCGCACAAAAACGCGGATATCCATATCCACGATCTGTCTATGCTGACCGGTTATTGCGCAGGTTGGACTTTAAAACAGCTCATCGAAGAAGGTCTGGGCGGTGTCGGCGGTAAGATCACCTCCGCTCCCGCAAAGCACCTTGCCACCCTCTGCAACCAGATGGTCAACTTCCTTGGCATCATGCAGAACGAATGGGCGGGCGCGCAGGCGTTCTCCTCCTTTGATACATATTTAGCACCGTTCGTCAAAGCGGATAATCTCAGCTACGACGCGGTGAAGAAATGCATTGAGTCCTTCATCTACGGTGTCAATACCCCCAGCCGTTGGGGTACCCAGGCGCCCTTCTCCAACATCACTCTCGACTGGACCGTTCCGCACGATCTTGAGGATGAGTATGCCATCGTCGGCGGGAAGCGCATGGGCTTCAAATACGGCGATTGTAAAAAGGAAATGGACATGGTCAACAAAGCGTTTATCGAGATCATGATCGAGGGCGACGCACAGGGACGCGGGTTCCAGTATCCCATCCCGACCTACTCCATCACCCGTGACTTTGACTGGTCCGAAACCGAGAACAACAAGCTGTTGTTTGAAATGACCTCTAAATACGGCACTCCCTATTTCTCCAACTATGTGAACAGCGACATGGAGCCTTCCGACGTGCGCAGTATGTGCTGCCGTCTGCGTCTTGATCTCCGTGAACTGCGCAAAAAGTCCGGCGGCTTCTTCGGCAGCGGTGAGTCCACCGGTTCTGTCGGCGTTGTCACCATCAACATGCCGCGCATCGCGTACCTGTCCAATACCCCCGAGGACTTCTACAAACGCCTCGACCACATGCTGGATATCTCTGCGCGTTCGTTGAAAATCAAACGCACCATTATCACCAAGTTGCTTGATGAAGGTCTTTACCCCTACACCAAGCGTTACCTGGGCACCTTTGCTAACCACTTCTCCACCATCGGCCTTGTTGGCATGAATGAGGTAGGTCTGAATGCTAAATGGCTTGGCAAGGATATGACCCACAAAGAGACGCAGGAATTCTCCAAAGACGTGCTCAACCACATGCGCGAGCGTCTGTCCGACTATCAGGAGATGTACGGCGACCTCTACAACTTAGAAGCGACTCCCGCCGAGTCCACCTCCTACCGTCTTGCGAGACATGACCGCAAACATTATCCGGACATCATCTGCGCCTCCGACGCGGAGACCCCCTACTATACCAACTCTTCTCACCTGCCGGTCGGCTACACCGATGATATCTTCACCGCTCTCGATGTGCAGGACGGTCTGCAGACCCTCTACACCTCGGGCACCGTGTTCCACGCGTACATCGGCGAGAAATTGCCCGACTGGAAAGCGGCTGCTGCGATCGTCAAGAAGATTGCGGAGAACTACCGTCTGCCCTACTATTCGCTGTCTCCCACATACTCGGTATGTAAAGAGCACGGCTATTTAGCAGGCGAGCAGTTCACCTGCCCCATCTGCGGCAAAGAAGCGGAAGTCTACAGCCGTATCACCGGCTACTACCGTCCGGTGAAAAACTGGAACGTAGGTAAAGCGCAGGAATACAAAGAGCGCCGCACCTACAACATCGCAGCCTCCGTGCTGACCCACGAAGGTCCGATAGCAGAGGACGAGACTCCTGTGGTCGCTGAGCCCACCACCGCTCTTGCGGACGGCATCTATCTGTTCGCTTCCGCTACCTGCCCCAACTGTAAGATTGCTGAAGCGCTACTCTCCAAAGCGGATATCGCGTTTGTGAAGCTGCTTGCGGAAGAGAACGTTGCGCTGACCGAATCTCTGGGCATCAAGCAGGCACCCACCCTGGTCGTGGTAAACGGCGGTGATGTAGAAAAATTCGTATCGGTTGCGAACATTAAGAAGTTCATGCAGACGGTCAAAGCGTAAACATCAAAACAATACGGGCGGCAACCTGCCGCCCGTATCCTTTTAGGAGTGAAAACTATGTATGATATCATCATTATCGGCGCGGGTCCTGCGGGACTGACCGCCGCATTGTACGCACGCCGCGCCAACAAAGAGGTTTTAATCCTCGAGAAAGGTGCCTTTGGCGGTCAGATCACCTTCTCTCCCAAGGTGGAAAACTACCCCGGTTTTGAAAGTGTGAGCGGTACCGAACTGGCGGACAAACTGGTGGAACAAGTGCTCTCCCAGGGCGCCGACGTGGAAGTGGAAACGGTCACCGGCATTGAAGTAAATGGGGACATAAAAACCGTCATCACCGAAGAGGGCGGTCGTTATGACTGCAAGGCGGTCATTATCGCCTGCGGTGCTAAGCACCGTCATTTGGGTGTGGAAAACGAAGAAAAATTTATCGGCGACGGCATTTCGTTCTGTGCGGTATGCGACGGCGCGTTTTATAAAAATAAAACGGTCGCCTTGGTAGGCGGTGGCAACTCTGCGTTGCAGGAAGCCATCCTTTTGGCGGAAACCTGCAAAAAGGTGTACGTGCTGCAAAACCTCGATTTCTTAACGGGCGAAAAACGGTTGGAGGATATTCTGCGCAAACGCCCCAACGTAGAGATCGTCACCGGCACTATTGTTACCGCGGTGACCGACGGAGACGAATTCTCGGGCGTTACCATTAAGACGGTGGCGAGCGGCGAAGAAAAAGAATTGCCGCTGGATGGCATGTTTGTCGCTATCGGACTGGAACCCGAAAACGGTGCTTTTGAAAATGTGATGGCGCTGGATGAGCGCGGCTATGCCGATGTGGACGAAGGCTGCGAAACCGCCACTGCAGGTGTGTTCGTGGCAGGCGATTGCCGCCGCAAAGCGGTACGACAGGTCACCACCGCAACAGGCGACGGCGCAGTAGCCGCTATCGCCGCTTGTCGGTATATTGATGGAATGTAACAAAAACGGTTTGGTACAAAAGTACCAAACCGTTTTTTATTGCGTATTTACACCGCTTTAACGGTGATCTTATTTTTGGTTAAACAATCGCCACCGATATAGATTTCAAATTCACCTTTTTCCACCGTGAAGGTGCCGTCTTCCAAATAGAAGCCAAGTTCTTTTTCACCAACGGTAAAGGTAATGGCTTTGGTCTCCCCTGCTTTGATGAGCGTTTTCTCAAAACCTTTGAGTTCGCGCATCGGGCGGAGAAGGGACGCCACTTTATCATGGATGTACAGCTGCACCGCGCATTGACAGCATCGGCAACTTCTATATCAGCGGTATCACCCAGTCGGACGTTACCCAAGAGCGCCCCGATCCGCTTGTTGTACTCAACGAGGGTAACCAAAACTCTTTCACACCGCCCTCGGGTGTCGGCACCGACGGCTATCCTACCGATTTTACAAGCGGCTGGCGCATCTTCCGTGCGATGCCGACCGTGAAGGTAAGCGATACCGACCGCGAGTTCTATCTGGAATTTGATACAGTGCGCGCCGCCACCACGGAGATCTATATGAACGGCGAATTGATTTTTGAGAGCAAAGAAACCATCAACAATCAGTCGCTTACCTGCCCCTTCACCGTCAGAGCAGGGGTGGAAAAGCTCGAACTCCGCATT
This sequence comes from Acutalibacteraceae bacterium, assembly GCA_045638005.1. GTDB lineage: Bacteria > Bacillota > Clostridia > Oscillospirales > Acutalibacteraceae > URNF01. The sequence goes on from JAZUAN010000042.1 coordinate 7,591, forward strand.
TTGATGCAGGTGGAAATCTCCAGATTCGCCAAGGGTATCAAAAACTATGCGGTATCTCTGAAAGAAAAAGAATAAACATTGACGGCATTGATGATTTTTGTCGATGCCGTCTTGCATTTTGCGCGGAAATATTGTATACTGATAAGGAATTCAAAACTATATATTCATAAAAGGTGGTTTTTGTATGCATCCCGTATTGGAACAAATCAGCAAAATCGGTCTCGTGCCAGTTATCAAACTGGACAACCCCGACCAGGCGGTCGACCTCGCTACCGCGCTTAAAAAGGGCGGTATTCCGGTTGCGGAAGTGACCTTCCGTGCCGCAGGTGCCGATCGCGCCATCGCCGCGATCGCCAAAGCGCTCCCCGACGTTTTGGTCGGTGCGGGCACCGTGGTCACCATTGATCAGGTGAAAGCAGCCGTAAATGCCGGTGCGAAATACATCATCTCCCCCGGCTTCGATCCCGAGGTTGTCGGCTACTGCGTAGAAAATAATATTCCGATCACCCCCGGTTGCACCAATCCGTCAGAAGTCAGCATTGCGACCAAAATGGGTCTTGAGGTTGTCAAATTCTTCCCTGCTGAGGCAGCTGGCGGTCTGAAAGTGCTCAAAGCGCTTTCCGGTCCCTTCCCCAAAATGAAATTCATCCCGACCGGCGGTATTGGCCCTGATAACCTCAACAGCTATCTCGCATTTGATAAAATTATCGCTTGCGGCGGCAGCTGGATGGTCCCGGAGAAACTGCTCAAGGCTAACGATTGGGACGGCATCACCGCCCTTGCCAAAGAAGCGGTACGCACCATGCTCAACGCTCGTGTAGTACACATCGGTATCAACAGCGCCAACGCTGAAACCGCCAAAGCGACCGCAGCTTTGTTTGAAGCAATGCTCGGCGGCAGCAGAGATACCTCCAAATTCATCTTTGCCGGCAACGACGAGATCGAAGTGATGAACATGATGGGCGAAGGCACTCTTGGACATATCGCTGTGGGTGTTACCAGCGTGGAACGTGCGATGACTTTCTATCGTTCGCAGGGCTTCTCCTTCCGTGAAGACACCATCACCTATGACGAAAAAGGTAAAGCGAAATTTGTGTATTTCGAAGGTGAAATAGGCGGATTTGCCGTGCATCTGGTGCAAAAATAAATTGAATATACGTGGCAAGCCGTTCGGAAATATCCGAAGGGCTTGTTTTTTTGTGTATAAAAAATCGGTTGCGACCAAAGTCGCAACCGATTTTTACTAAGTATAGATTATTCGCCGGTGATACCCGAACGCTCCACGCTTTCCACGAACTGTTTCTGCAACACAAGGTACAGAACAACGGTAGGCAGAATAGAAAGCAAGGTACCTGCAAGCGATATGGACTCATTCAGACGGTTGGGTGTACTTTCCATGCCCTTATCCGCATTGGCAGCCTCATCACCATACAGTTCGGAGAACTTCTGACTGAATTCCTGCAAGCGTTTAGGCAACGTTTTGATGTTGGGTGAGAACAGGTTAAGGTCAGAAGTCTCATTCCAATACCAAACAAAGCTAAACAGCAAGCACAACACAATAGCGCCGCTGGCAGCAGGCATAGCGATCTTACGATAGATCTTGAACTTACCGGCACCGTCCAATTCAGCCGCCTCGTCAAAGGAGATCGGATAACTGCTGAAGAACGAGTAGAAAATCAAGATAAAGATGGTGCTGCGAATACCCTGGCCAAACGCAGCGGGCAGGAAGAACGGCAGAACCGTCTTGGTCATTTGATATGCGTCATACATAGTATAGCGCGGAATGGTCATGACCGTGGTAGGAATCAAAAATGCAGCAATGATGAGCACCAGCCAAAGCTTTTTCAGCGGGAACTCAAAACGTGCAAGACCGAACGCCGCAAGGGAGGTGGCAACCAACTGCAACAACGAGGGGATAACACTCATCATAACAGAGGTGCCAAAACTGCTGAAGAATTCCAGCGTTTCATAGGCTTGTACGAAGTTGCCCAAATACCACTTAGTGGGAATCCAGGTAACGGCCGGATCGATCAGATCTTCCGGGGAGAACAAGCTGTTCACCAACATATACAAGATCGGATACAGATACACGAATGCCAAGCCAATCAAAATAAAATACAGAAAGAAGGTCTTGATAAAACCGTTTTTCTCTTTGTTTCCAAGGAAGAACTGCTTGACCTTGTTGACGTCGAATTTATGTTTAGTCTTCATCATGTCTTCGCCTTCCTTCCAAAGAATTTAAAGATCAACAGCAATACAAGCAACAATGCAGCGACCACTAAGAAATACATCCAAGCCATTGCCGCAGAGTAACTGTACAGATATTTCTGGTGGAATATCTGACCGGTGATCAATGTGTTCACATTGCCTCTGGAATAGTTGGCAATATCAACGATGGTGTACACGCCGCTAATCAAAATAAGCGGAGACAGATGCGGCAGGGTGATTTTCCAGAACTTCTCCCAATCACCGGCACCGTCGATAGATGCTGCTTCATACAGGTCGCTGCCGATAGACTGCAAACCTGCAAGGAAGATCAATATCTGCACGCCGCAGAACCAAAGGATCAACACCAGGTTGTTCAAAACATACTGCGTGGGGGTTGCGAGAACATCCGGCAAACTGGACAAGAAGTCGAAAATGAACGGAGAATCCTCAGAAAAGTCCACGGTATATTGGGTGAGCAACTGGCTAATTGCGGGACCGCTCATGATGATAACCGGCATAAAGAAGGCGCCGCGGAAAAACGCACGACCTTTAAATTTGCCGTTGAGTAACAGGGCGATGATCAGCGAGAACACCAAAATAATGGGTGTCATGTAGCAGATCATGGTCACCTGTGCGGTAAGAGCAGTACGGAAGCTGGTGTTGGTATTGAGGGCGAAATCGTAGAAGAAAAGGCCCTTCCAAGTATATTCCGTACCGGTCGGCTGCAATCTGATCAGGTTCAAACTCAAGATAATCGCATACACGATCGGATATGCAATGAACACACAAAAGCCGAAAATCCACGGTGTCAAGAATGCGTAGCCTTTAATCGCGTTTCTCTGCTTAATGGACATGCCGCTTTGTCTCGCCTGCGCATCAATGATAGCACGCTCGGCATTCAACTTAGCTTCAGCAATCATCTCATCCATTTCTTTGATGGTGTTTTGCAGCTCATAACCGAGATCAATCTTTCTGCCGGGATTCTTTTCCTTGTCCACAGCAGCCTGCGCTTTGGCGATCACAGCTTTTGCTTTGGCCTCAGCCTTAGCAATATTTTTTTCGCCTTTTGCTTTTGCTTTGAGAATGGCATCCTCTTTAGCCTTCGCGGCGGCCGCCGCCTTTGCCTCTGCTTTCGCATTGGCTTTGGCGATGGCCTCGGGGTTAACAACAGCTTTTACTTCTTTTCCTTGTTTCATATAAGCTTAACCCCTTTCTACTGCAAAGCCAAGACCCTCGACAACCACGTCGTCTACGGTGACCTTGTCAGAATTATAGTTGACATAGATCTTTACATCATTATCATACGTCACACGAACAACACCCTTTGCTATGACCTTATGCTCGGAAATCATAGCGCCTTCTACATTCGACAGAGCGGCGTTGGTCTTTTTATACACCGTCTCAATGGTACCCTTCCAGTCGCCAAAGTTCAGCGAGAAGAAGTCGACCTGCGGTGTTTTATTAAGCTCGCCGTTATCCGCAGCCATCACGAGGAAGGAGGGATATGCGCCGTATTCAATGGATTTCAAGGTGCACGCCGTGGTGTAGAATCCCTGGTTTGCATACGGTGCGTAGTAGTTGATATGTCCTTTCAGCAGAATCTGCAGGAACGGTACGGAATCGCTCTCAAACATATACTGGCTGTTCATCATAGGAATATCGAAATAGTCGCTACAATTTTCCCACATGTACACATTGGGGTTGCTCATAGAAAGCTGAACATCATTTTTCAGAGCCTCTTGTGCCGTTTTAACAAACAACTTGCGAGTTGCGCTTCTGGTGAAGGAGTCCTCCTCCTCCTGCTCGTAATGGGAATACAGCTCGGAGCCGAGGCGCGGAAGATTAAGGTTAAATCCTGCCAAAGCGGTGGTAGCGTTTTGGATGTTAGAAGCAACATTCCGCGGTAAAGCCAAATAGGTCTCCGGGAACATGACCGACGGATTATCACGTAGATAATAGGTCAGCTTCTTAGAAATCGTCTGAGTTGCAAGATAAGACATTTTGCCTTGCGACTCATTCAAAGCCACAGCTTTATTCTGTAGATAGAATTTGCCGCCAGCGGCTGAGATGCTATCTCTGAGCGCTTCTAAATCAGACATGGAGCCCACCGTGCTTTGGGTGGTGAACTTACCATATTTGTTGCCATTGACGCCGCCCTTTTGCCAGCCGGTCATGACCATGGTAAGGTTGTTAATGCCCATGTCAGAAAGCTGCGTTTGCATGTCTAACGCTTCGTTGGTAGAGGTGAAAGTCTGTACACTATTGAAGATGAAGCCGGATTTCACATCCGAACCAAGCACTTCAAGGCGCAACGGAATTTGCTCCTCATACGCTTCAGCGATGGCACCCAAAGTACCGTTGTCCTCCAAAATGGAACGGTATTTCAGCGCCATACCGTTGTAAGATGCATCCTCATCAGACAGCAAATAAATGGAAATCTTGGGGGTGAAATTGTTGCGCTCCGGCTGTGGACGCGTGATAGAACTGGTCTTAGAAACCGGCTGTTGATACAACTGACGGTATTCAAAGATGGTGGTTACCCAGTTATAGGGCGTAATATCACTCGCCAGAGAAGCCTGAATGGCTGCGAAATCCTTACCGCTGTTGATAATGGTCATAGCAGCATACTGCTCTGCGCCGTGAACGATGCCGTACACCGGAACGGTGGCGTTGTAGGGTTCCACCAGATAGTCGTCCGTACGTTTTGCCTGCAGATCGTTGACCACATTGAGCAGATCAACACCGGCATCCTTACCATACAGATCAGCAATGTACAAACTGTTATGGGTGGTATGTTCATCAAAACGCATCAAGGCACCGGAACCATCCGGCACAAAAATGTAACCATCCATTTCCCCCTGCGGCGTACAACCGAAGAAGGGCAGCAGATACAATTTGGAAAGCAGATATCCAAACTCGGTATCCTCATAGATACCTTCGTCCAAAACATATGCCTCCAGATGATCGTCCATGAGCGCAATCTCAAAGGAGATAGCAATACCAAGATCCGGACAATACGCATCACAGAACATCACATCGGCATCATCGTCAAACTCATAGGTGTTCTCAAAGGATTCGTCCGACATGCTAACACGATTAGCGGCATTCTTCTCATCATAATATTCAATGGTGAGCATGGAATTCGCCATCGTGATCCAGTAATCGTTCAGTCCGTCTGCGGTATCGGCTTCCAATTCGCCCCACACATATCCGCTATACTTATCCACCACGCGAATGGAAGCAATCTCCTCGCGGAACCACAATTCCATCGCGTCGTTTTCAATGACCTTTTCAAAGCCCTCGGTGTTCAAGCGGTCGCCGGCGATCTCGGCAGCCTCACTATACTGTGTATAGCGGCTGGTGTTGATCTCGGCGGAGGAAGTGTCAGGAAGTACAAAGGTCTTTCTCTCACGTTTGGCTTGTGCGCCAACCGAGGCGAGCAAACCGATCACCAGGACGAGGGACAATATCACAAGCAAGCTACGCTTCAATTTAAGCATTTTCAAAACGATATGCCACCTCCTGAATGATATCCTGGATAAAGGTAATGACCTGTACCCACAGCAAATAGATAACCGTGATTGCAATGACTGCGACCAACATAAAGAACAAGGTCAACAGCACGTTTTTAATGGTTTCACCGAAAGAATAGTTATGTGTCTCGGTGAGACCGATAAAGATCAGTGCGCCTGCCCATACCAATGCAATAGTCCATGCAAACTGTACGAGGAAGCCCTCGTTTTGCGTCAGCACATAGGTGGCACCCACAATGAAGGGGGTAATCACAATGTACGGAGACAATGCATACGGTAACATGACATACAAGTTGCGCAAAGAACCTTCGCCTTCGTTGATGGAAGCCACCATGTAGTTACCGATCACAAACAGTATGCATACCACAAAGAAGATGATAGACATAAACATGATCGGCGTTTCTTCAAGACCGGCGAAGCCGAAAATGAAGCCACGGAACGCGGTGTCAGCCAAATACACAATGAAAGCTACCAGATACAGAATGGTGGCAGATGCCATCGAACCTGCCTGGCGACGTTTCAAGTAATAATAACCGTCAATAGGATGCTTGAGCATGTAACGGAAATAGAGCAGATCATGTACAAACCGTTTGCCGCGGGTCTTGGGAATTTCCTTGACCTTCACTTCTACCGGCACCGGACGACGTTTCTTGATAATGCTGGAAACGATAACATACATGACAAACAGGAATATGACGATAAGGAAGTACGCCATATTCTCACTCAACCACTGATCGCGCAGCTCCCAGAAAGCATCGGAGTAGTATTCACGATTTCTTGCAAAACGGAATTCCTCAAGTGCCTCCTCAAAGCGCTGCTGATGGAACAGGGTCTTACCATAACCCATGTGTGCAATACGTGCACTACCATTCAACTTCAAAACAGCACTCCACGTTTCCTCGGAGGAATCGTAGTTACCGTTTTCCAAGTCGTGAATGGCCTGATGGGTAGCAATCGCAAAATCGGTGGGGTAAAATACCTGCACGAATTCTTTTTCACGGTCTAACACGTAAATGAAACCGTCTTCATCCGTCTCGATTGCGATAGCGTATGTAAAGATACCACTGCGCTCTTCGGTAACAGCGCGTCCGCCGAAGGAGAAGATCAATTCGCCGTTGCTGTCATACTCGTAAATAAGACCGGTGTAGGTTACCGCATAGGAGTTGCCGTAAAGACCGGCAGCAACGTCGACGAAGTTCCATTCATCGTCCATGAAATCGTTACGCGAAAGAATGTTAACGCCGGCGAGGTTGTGCAGTTTCAAGCAGTTTTCCTGCTTAGCAGCAGCAGCCTTCCACGCATATTCCATCTCGTCAGTCTGGGTGACCGTGTACACGAGGTCACGGTCGTTGATATCCAAATTGAATATCGGACGCGGACGACGCATCAACTGATCCTGCTTCATTTCCTCGCTGAGGATCATGTCCTCGATGGTTTCCATGAAGGTCAGATATTTTCTGTTAGCAGCAAAATATCCTTGGAACTCGCCGTTTTCGTCAAACTGCATCAAGCCCTCGTAGGAGCCATCGCCACAAATGAAGATATTGCCTTCGTTGGTAACGACAACATTTTTGGGCTTATACTCGCTCAGCTCGCTAAACAAATAACTGTCCGGTCTGCCAATCTTCTTCTTCATGTTGCCGTTTTTGTCGAAGATATACAGCGCTTCACCGGCACCGTCAGCTACGTAAATATCACCTTTTTCAGTAACATACAAGCCGCGCGGATTTTTCAAAATATCGGTACCGAAATGCCAGCTTTCTTCAGTTTCCAGATTGTAAACCAAAACGCGGGCATTGCCGGTATCAGCGATATACATTGTCTTTCCGACAATGAACAGATCCTCAGGGGCGGAAAGACCCTGGTTTCTCATATAAATGTTACCCGGCATATAGGCGTCTTGTGTCCGTATCCATGTGTCGTTAACGGAAATGGTGTAGGTGTAAGTGGTATTCTCACTTGCAGACACCGTAGTTGCACCGCAAACGAACAGCAGGCAAACTGCCAATAAAACCGCTAGTTTCTTGCGCACGTCACAAAACCTCCTTTTACTTAATACCGGAATGAGCCATAGTGCTCATGACCTTGGATTGCATAAACACGAAGATGATCAAGTTAGGCACAAACATGATCAACGTAGCCGCCGCTGCAACGCCCTGACCGGAAACCGTACCGGATGCCGACAGAGTGGACAGGTAGAAGGCAAATGTCTTCAAGCTTTCGTTGTTGATAAAGTTTGTAGAAGCCTCGGTCGCACCCCACGCAGACTGGAAGGTCATAATGGTCAGGGTGGACAACGCCGGTCTTACGAGTGGCATGATAATCTTCAAAAGTATCTGATAATCATTCGCGCCGTCAATGATCGCAGCCTCGATAAGCGCGTCCGGCAAGCCGTCAATAAACTGCTTGACAAGGAAAACGCCGGTGGGGGTTGCAATCAGCGGAATGACGTTCGCCCAGAAGTTATCCAAAAGACCGATGTTCGCGATAACAAAGTAACGCGGGATGGCAACAGCCACCGAACAGAACATCAGTGCCAGATTATTGACCTCCATCAAAGCAGGACGCAGGCGGAAGCGCTTTTTAGAAAGCACATAACCGGCGGAGCAGGAGATAACAATGGTCAACAACACAGTAAGACCGGAGGAGATAATGCTGTTGAACAAATAACGGCTGGCAGGGATATTACTGGTGGACGAAATCGCGAACAGTGCGTTAAAGTTATCAAAAGTAGGGTTGCGCACATAGAATCGCGGCGGATAGGCAAACAATTCATCAAGGGGTTTGAACGCGTTCATGAAAATGAATACGATCGGCAGCACCATGATGAGACACAGCGGGATCAGAAACGCATAGAATTTCAACTGACCCGTAGTAAAGTGTTGCGGATTGATGCCGTTTCTTTTAAGCTTGTAATGTTTTTTCTTTACAGGCTTTTCTCTTCTCATCATCAATCCCCCCTTACTCGTCCTTGCTGCCCAGTACCTTATTGGCACCTTGGGTCAGCAGGTAAATACCGACCAGCAGCACCACCGAAACGGCAGCTGCATAGCCCATTTCATAACGTAAGAAACCGTAGTCGTCGATATGTGTAACAATCAACTGACCGGCATAACCGGGCGTCGGGTTTGCACCGGAAAGTGCAGTACCGATGCCGGCGCTGTTGAAGGTGTTTACGATCGCCATAACAGCGCCGAACAGCATCTGCGGCTTGGCGGAGGGGATGGTCACGTAAATGATCTCCTGGAAACGGTTTTTGATACCGTCGATGTAAGCAGCCTCATACAGCTCTTCGTTGACGTTCATGATACCGGATAACATGGAGAGGAAGCCGATGCCCATACTACTCCACAAAGTAACGATGATCATGATGGTCAACAGGTGGTCGCTGGAAGACAACCACACGATAGGTTCCTCAATAACGTTGAATTTCAACAGTATATAGTTGAGGTAACCGGATTTGTCACCGTTGAAGATAACACGCCAAACGGTGGACAGCAGCACGCCGCCGGTCATGGACGGAGAATAAATAATGATCGCCATGATGGTACGGGGCCACCTGGTAACCTGAGACAACATCCAAGCAAGAATAAAGGACAGCGCATAACCGCCGAGACCAACCCACACCGCATAGGTGATGGTGTTCGGCAAAACGTACTGCATGAACACCTCGTCATTGGTGAACAGGTTAATGTAGTTATCAATGCCGATCCAAGAGGGCGCTTGGATGGTGTTGTAATAGGTAAAAGACAGGATAATGGCCGTCGCAACCGGAATGACAATAAACAGGATAAACAGGACGGCATACGGTGCTAGAAGGAAGGGAGTGGCGTGCTTAGTGAGAAAATTTCCGCGGGGAAGCCGCAAGCCTTTTGCTGCACTATTTGCAGAATTTGCTTTTTTCATCAGTTAGGTCCACCCTCCTTTGCCTTTGCTTCTTCTAAAAGTTCCTGGAGATCGTCGATTGCCTTCATGGAATAGTTCTTGATCATGTTACCTTTTTCATCACAGAAACCGAATTCCTCCAGCTTGCGGATCAATTCACGGTTGGTGATCAAGGTAGCGCGGTCAATCTCCTCAACCAAGCTCTCTTGGTCAACGACAACGCCGTTCCACACGTCACTGGCCTGACGCTCGATCATGTAGTTAGCGGGATGATAGGTGATTTCCTTTTGCTGTTTCCACTGCTCCAGGATGGTCGCCTTGTCTTCCTGGCTGTAAGACATCTGCGAGAAAGCATCCAGGTTACCGGTGTTCCAACGGTATTCCGTACCGTAAGTACCCTGCATCATGTATGCATAGTTAACCTGCGTATCGGTGCTCAACCACCATTTGAGGAAGCTCCAAGCCTGCTCGTCACGGGTAGTGTTATCAAAGATCATGCACGCAGAACCGGCAGCCGGCTGATAGCGCAGGATGGTGCCGTCCTTCTGCTTGGTACCGGGGGTGAGTGCAATGCCCCATTTACCCGCAAGCTCGGGAGCCGCCATCTGCAGCTGGATATATGTACCGAAAGTAGCAATACCCATCGGGATCTCACCGTAACGGAAGCTGTTGTAGAAGTTGGGAACGGCACTGTTCATGCCATAAATTTCATACAGCTCGGTCATTTCGGTCATGGCGTCCAGGAATTCATCGGTATCGAACGCCGAAGAGGAACCGTCATCGGTCACATAGCTTGCATCATTCTGGGTCACAAAGGGGTTGGTCGCCGAGAAGCCCTTGTATGCAGTACTGGCCGAAAGCGGAATGTAGAAGTTCATGTTGTAGCGCAGCAACGTGGGCATCATGTACTTCACGTCATCCCAGGTTTGCGGAATTTCAAGATCCAATGCCTCTAAGATATCCTTGCGGTAGAACAACACATAGAAGTCTTGCGTTTCCGCAGCACCGTACACGCCGCCGTTATAGGTGGTGGGTACCAGTGCTTCCAGGTTGTAGTGTTCCGCATAGAAGGTGAGGAAATCGGGATACTCGGTGAGATCCTTCACAGCGTCACGGACAGCGAAGTTGAAGGGCGTACCGATACCCGCGCTCAGCACCACGTCCGGATTGGTCTTGGTAGCATTCGCAAGCACCAGCTTTTGTTCACTGGGCATGATGGACAACTGAATGTTGGTGCCGTTTTTGGAGTTATAGTCAGCATCGATGATCTGCTGTAACACCTGCACATACGGTACCGAACGGTTGATCCAAACGGTAAGCTCGGTGCTCTTTTCAGCACCGGTAGCGGTGTAGTTGCCCTCAGCGGCGTCTGCAGAGAAGGACCACACAAACGCTTTTACCGATTCGGCAATGCTGGTAAAGAAACCGGCATTTGCGGCTTCAATATCCTCGCAGTCACCGATAAAGAAGCAATCCACGTCCATGGGCATGCTATTGAGGGAAGCAAGCACGTTACCGAGATATTTGGTAACCGCGTTATCACCCTGGCTGATCAGATCGGTTTTATTGGGGATCTGATTGGGCTTTTTGAGCAGTTTGCGCAACTGCTCGGAAGCATACGGCAAACTGTCGGCGTAAGCGGGAGAATCACCGCTGATCTCCGTCAAAGTCGCATACAACGCATCGATGCGTTTGGCAAACGCTTCGATATCATCCATCGCATTGGGCATGTAGTATTCCATGTTCCAAGTACGGTTGACGTCGGTCTGACCGGCGGTCAGTTTCTGGATGTCCATACCGAAAGCGTTGACATCTTCCATCAAGGTGACGATATCGTCATACACCGCCTGCAGGGGGCCGAGGGAAACTTCCATAGCAAGCGTATGCGTGCCGGCGGTCAGATACACCTTGGCAGGTTCACCGTTCACTTCCAACACCTTGTTAGCAAACTTATTGGTTCTGGTGTTTTCAAAAGCAGCGGTTTCCCACTCTGCGAACGGTACGGCACCGTCGATCTCGATGGTGCGGTATACCGGCTTATTGGTATCGGAATTCTGCTTGTAGCGCAGACCCAGCTGATAATAGCCGTCCTTTTCCACTTCGAACTCCCACAGAACCTTTTGTCCGGTAGAATTCCACGCGCCGCCCTCCAAAACGTTCAGCAGCTTGCGGTAGGTGTCATACGGCGCCAAAGCAGCATTCTTGACAGAGCTGCCGCGGATAAAGGAGTCGGACTTAACCATATATTCAACCGCTTCAATGGTAACCGTCTCAGCGACCACGTCGCCCTTCCCGTTTTTGGCAAGATATTCCTCATAGGTGGGAATTTCCTGCACCTTATTGACATAGATGGCAGTGATCACCATGTCCTGAGACTGCGGTGAGAATTTAATATTCTGTACGCCGGCTTTCCATTCAAAGGTAAGGGTAGCCATATCGGTATCGCGATAATCGTCCAGCACATCCAGATAAGGCTCGGTAATCGCGATCTGCTCCGGTACCATCTCGTTACCTTTGCGGTCGGTGCCGTATACGGAATTCGCATCCGCCCATAATAGCGGCAGCGAAGCCACGTATTCCTCGCCGTTAACGGTCATATCCACCAGACAGTCTATGTAAAGGGCGTCTTTAGGATAATACTTAACAGCGATCTCATATGTACCGGCCTCCGCGACAGGTACATCAAACGATAAAACCGCCCTGGGGGCCAAAGTGACCTTGCCGTTTTTAACATTGACGTCTTTATCGTTGATCTTCGCGGTAGACCAATCCAGTTTCCAAGCACCGTCAATGCGGCTCTCACTCGTCCAGGACGATATAGAAGATGCGGTGTAGCGCGGGTCTCCGGAAGGCAGAGTAGCCTTGCTGGTTTCCTCGGAGGCGGCCAGGCAGGGCGTTACTGTTCCCAAAAGCAGCGCCAAAGCCAGTACCAAACTGACCACTTTCTTCTTTTTGAGCATTCTGTTCACCTCCGTAAAATGTAAACAATAAATTTGATTTGCGGCAATCACGTATATGACTGCCTTTCTGTTTTCTGATTGCCCCGCGCAGCGCTCATTTTTAGACATAAACCGCGATATATGTCAAAAAACCGCTCTATTCCACGGTGTACAATACCACAATGATTATAGCACTAGGCGCAATGTTTGTCAATAATCAAGGTAGCAAAAGCGCTGGTTTCAAAACAGAGAAATACGCGTGTTAAAATTAGTCATTTTTACCAAAAATTGCTTCCTTTTTTTGGAAAGTACCACTGTTCTTTTTGGCATGCCTGTCCAGATCGTAGGGGCGAATACTCCTCCTCCGTGGGTTTATATGTTTTCATACCAGATATGCCAATAAAAAAGTTGCCCGTCTAAAAGACGGGCAACTTTTTTATTATTGCTTTTTACACCACTTGTACGGTGCTAAGATGAAGGTTTATTCCTCACTGCCGGGGAAATCTATGGGAGATTCCTCGACGTCGGCAGCAGCCACAGCAGCTTCTGCAGCCTTCTTCTTTTTCTTGAGAATCAGCAGAATCAGCAGCACGATGCCTGTTAGAGCAACCAAACCGCCACCGGCGATCCAAACGACCGGCGAAATCGTAGAAGTAGAAATAAGATACTTCTTTCTCTTCTTCTTTTTGTTCTTGCCGTCAGCGTCTTCATCCTCTTCTTCCTCATCGTCGGTGAGTTCTTCATCGTCGGTGAGTTCCTCGTCGTCGGTGAATTCTTCATCGTCGGTGAATTCTTCATCGTCGGTGGATTCTTCATCGTCAGTGGATTCTTCATCGGAAGCGTCTTCGTCATCGGAAGCGTCTTCGTCATCGGAAGCGTCTTCGTCATCGGAAGCATCTTCGTCATCGGAAGCGTCTTCGTCATCGGAAGCGTCTTCGTCATCGGAAGCGTCCTCGTCGTCGGAAGCGTCTTCGTCATCGGAAGCGTCTTCGTCATCGGAAGCATCTTCGTCATCGGAAGGCTCTTCTTCCTCTTCCCAAGCATCCTCGAGGTCTTCTTCTTCGTCATACTCGGGAAGTTCGGAATCGTCTTCTGGCAGCGGAACAAAATCGTCCGGCGGATACACCTCAAACGAGTACAAAGAAGGCTGTGCCAACGCATCACCTTTTTCGACCATGGTCAAACGCAGGTCAAGTGCACGAATATCCAGGGAAGAATCAATGTCAATCACATCAATCGAACCGATGCCATCCACAACCGTATGTGCATCCCCATCATATTCGGTCAGCAGATACCAGTTCTCTCCATCGAGAGAATACTCAATATCATAATCATCGTAGAAGCCCACAGCCCATCTGCAAACGATACGACCAATCTTCTGCGGTTCATTGCTGTCAAGGGACATAAAGGTGCTACGACCGGAGGTGGAGGGCAATTGATAGGTGGTGGAATAATCACCGTCAAATATCGCCTCTACCGCGTTGTAAACAGGTGAAGTCAATGCATAGGCTTTATAGTTTGTAATACCCTTGACAATAGATACCTCTTTCCAACCGGTAGGCAGGTAAATGGTGGTGAGACCACTGCGCTCAACGTAATAGCCATACTCTTCATTAAAGTAGTCAGGCATATGATCAAGACGCTTGAGAGTCGTGCCGTCATATGTGATTTCAGCAGCGGTGACACCAAGAGCCAAGATGGTATTGCGAGGTGAACCCTCATCGTTGGTAATGGTGAAGGTCGAATTGCTTATCGGCTTGCTGGTATAAACCTCGGTATGAGAGTTATACGTGCGGAAATTGGTGGTATTTCCATCCATTACATGAATGGTGGAAGTGCGCTCCTGATCCGGCGGGGTGATCAGCAGAGAATCGTGCGGCTCATACTGGAAGTCGTAGCCGTAGTCATTCTCATCATGCATCTCAGTGCCAAGCGTCAGGCTTTCGGGCAGATCAATCGCTTTCACAGCGCCATCCTTCACGAAAACAGGCATAAACGCGGTGGGGGCCTGAGCAGTAATAGTCTGTCCGCCCTCATAACGCTCATAAGTGAACAAGCTATACCAGGTATCGCCGTCAGGTAGAGCGACATCCAAGCAGTATTGTTTGTCCTGGCCCACAACACAAACCAAGAAATCGTCACAGAACAGATACTGGTTGTCAATGTTGACAAGCTTTAATTCGTAGGGATACGCTATCATCATACCCTTAATGATCGGGTTGGAGGTTTTGTTAGCATCCATTGCCGCGCTCATCACAGTGGGAACGATATTCTTGCGGAAATAGTAGTAGGTACCGAAATTCTGCGCGTTAGCGCTCCCCTGCTCCCACGGCATATGGATGTTAACTCCGTGTTGGCGCATCCAGGGAGAGAAAGTGGATACCACCATCCAACGGGACATGAGATCATTGCTCATCTTGCCGGTCAAACCACCAAAGTCACCACCATACAGGTTGAAGCCGCCAGAACCCATAGAGATCAATGCGCGAACCTGTTTTCTGAGGCCCTCCCAGTTGGTGTGTTGGTCGCCTAAGAAGTTACCGACAAAGTACTGCGAACCAGCGCAGCCGGAACGTTCAAAGATAACATAGTCGCCATTCCAGAACTCATTCCATGCTTGCTCAATAGATTTCGCATAATAATAGGAGTTCAAGTTGTGCATTTCCATGCCGGTCAACCCGTTAAAGCAGGTGCCTCTAAAGGTGAATTCCTCACCATAGTCCACCATGGATCCGGAAACACCCCACTCCCAATGTTGCTTCAAGCGAGCAGTGATTACCTTTGCAGCGTTGGGATTGGAGAAGTCATACCAGAAACTCGATTGGAACTGATAGAAACCAAGTTTCTCCAAAAGCAGCGTAACATGCGGATACGGATAACCGGTGGACGCATAGGTGCCATCAGCATTTTTTATGGGGAATCTCTCTATACCCGGTAAATAGTCAGCCATGCTGGTTTCATCTGAGCCGGGATAGAACCACGTGAGTGAGCGAATACCGCGCTCATTCTGATACTGAATATTGAGCGCTTGGGTCGAGTTCTGTCCCTCACCATACATCGCTTCGGGATAGAAATTGTAGTTATCAGCATACCCTTCCAGAAGATCAATCATGTTCTGGTAAGAGTTCATTTTTCTTGTGGTTTGGAAGCACTTATTGCCGGCGCCGGTCCAAAAGCCGAAGGTCCACTCGTTGTACATACCGGAGGTACCGGTCAAATCGGTGTACTTCTTTAAATTTTCCAGCGGCGTGCCGGACCACAGATAAAAATCGAGCTTATCGCCCCAGAATTCGAGAGCGTACTTGTGTTCATTGGACCAGCCCATATCCGCCTCGCCGGGATAAAACATGTTAAACCAAACAGAATATCCGCGGTTGCTGTGGAAAAGCGGTACATTATTATACGCAAAATCGACTGCCGACCAAGCGTCTACATTGGTCAAGGAAGTATAATACCCCACCTGATTGGCGGCATTATACCGTTCACCGCCCTGATAAACACCTTCAAGATCGGTCAACGGAAGTTCTACTAATGTTTTTACAATCTCGTTTTTACGGCTATATCCAAAGGAAATTTGTTTGTTGGAAATGTTTACAAGCTTTGTTCCTTTGGAATTCAAAACATCAAATCGAAAACCGTCACTATATTCATGAAAGCGTAAAATAGTACCATCGCTGCCGGTCATGATGACCGCACCGGAACTATCTTTTCTATAGTCAATGGTAGCAATACTTTCAGGCTCGAAAAGACCCGCATTGCTCACTTCGAGCGTTTCCTGGTACTCGTGCTTAGACTGTAACCGGAAACCGCCTTCTGCAGGCAAAGAAATATACAACTGCTCCACATGTGTGCCTGCAGTAGTCGTGATCACAAAATAGTTAGCCAACTGCTCTGTTTTTACCACGCTGCCCAACGCATACCATTCGTGATTAGGAATGATCGGAGGATTAGATATTCTTTCGGCATATGTCCACTCATATTCCTTTTTTGCAAAGGACGTCGTGACAAAACAGGTCAACAACAAAAGCGTACAACAAGTAATCGCGACTATCTTTAACAGCTTTTTCTTCATGCTACCTCACCAACCTTTCTCTCAAAATTTAAGATGATACAAATATCCTAATGCACCCCTTGCTATAGCGAGCAAAGTGTACAAATGTGATCAAATAACATCCCAAATCACACGCAACAAAGCCTTATCAGATTTGTTGCGTGTGATCGTCGCTATTATTTGTAATACTTCTCGCAAGCGGCTTTTAAGTCTTCCTCATATTCTTTGAGGATTTTATTTGCCTTAACACTGGGTTCAATCAGACCGGAACCATCGCTATCCAAACCATCGGTAACACTGTCGATAGCAGAGTTGAATACTGCTCTGGCTTCACGCAAACCGGGAATGGTCTTAAAGGCGTCATAGCGATGGGAGTTCTTGATATTTGCAACCAGATATTTATCAACTTCGTCGATGCAAGACAGGTTATTGAACTTCTCGACAGCTTTGGGGGAGGTGGAGGTCAGGTAATATACATGAGAGTTGAGGTTGTATTTTTTAGCCTGAGAATCCTCGTACATAGTCAAACGGGCAAGGTTGCCGTTAGTAGAGAAAGTCATGAAGCGCAGAGCTTGATAGCAAGCATCCATAGCGCTGTCCGGCGTAGTGCTGGTGATAAAGCAATGGTCAATGTGCATCATCAGGTTGCCGTCCTTGTTAGGAGTAGTCCATTGTTTCCACTCCAGGTCAGGATATCGTTTACCCCATTTCTCGGTATAAACGGTCAGGGTATTCTCCATAAGGGCCATACCGGCAGACCAAAGAGCACCATACTTCAAGCTGGTGCCAAGCACCGAGCTGAGATCGTTTCTATGATACCAGCCTTCAACGCCCTTGATTTCACGCCATGCGCGGAACTGCAGGGCACCTTTTTGCAAGTACTGGACATCATACTGCTTGGTGTCGTAATTATAACCACCGGCAGCATAATCGCCTTTTCCGGTGCTGTGATACCAAGCTGTATAGCCCAACACGGCGGACAAAGAACCGATAGCCACGCACTTCTTTTGATCCCAACCGGCGGCACCTTTTCTGAGCATCTCTTCATATTCTTCCAAAGACCACTCGAGACCGGGAAGATCCTTCTCGGACATGTTGAGTTCTTCCAACAACTTCGTGTTAAAAGCAACCGTCTCGAAGGTCGCTTGGTGCGGCAATGCAACCAACTCACCATAGAAAGTGTAGTCATCTTTCAGGTTGGTGGGAATATATTTCGCCTCGGGATCCTTGGCAACGTACTCGGTGATGGGCTTAACCCAGCCGCCGTTCATGATGTAGGTCGGAACCTCACCGGCTTCGTCCCACATGATGTTAGCAGCACTCTTGGTAGCCATGTTCTTGGTCAAATACTCACGGCCGTCATCGTTGGTGTCGTGAGTCCAATAGTCATATGTGAATGTAATGTTGGGATACAGTTTTTCCATAACGTCGAACATAGCGTCATAGTCGGTCGGACGCACGGTATCAATAGCAATGGAAACGGTACCCTCTATCTCATAGTTAGCGCCGGCATCGTCTACGGGAGTGAAGGTCAAGCTCTGCGCCTGATTCTTGGTAGCACGGGTCTTGCTGGTGCCTTTCTGGGTAGTCTTCTGTTCTGCAGTGGTTTTCTTTTTGCGAGTAGTCGTCTTTTTCTTAGTAGTTTTCTTGGTGTCGTTATCGTCGTCGTCTTTATTGCTGTTTTTCTTAGTGGTTTTCTTAGTGGTTTTCTTAGTGGTTTTCTTGGTGTCATCATCGTCGTCTTTGTTGCTGTTTTTCTTAGTGGTTTTCTTAGTGGTTTTCTTGGTGTCATCGTCGTCTTTATTGCTGTTTTTCTTAGTGGTTTTCTTGGTGTCGTCATCGTCGTCTTTGTTGGAGTTTTTCTTAGTAGTTTTCTTGGTGTCGTCATTATCGCCGTCAGCGGGTTCCTCGTCGTCAGCGGGTTCCTCGTCGTCGGCGGGTTCCTCGTCATCAGAGGGTTCCTCGTCATCAGAGGGCTCCTCATCGTCAGCGGGCTCTTCGTCGTCGTTTGCTACACCGGAATCTTCATCAGTGCTATAACTTTCGAACATGACCTGCGTCTGCGTGGTGCATCCAGCCATCAAACCGATGACAAGCATAAATGCAAGCAAAAGCGCTAAAAGCTTTTTCATAGCTACCATTCCTCTTTCTCTCTTTTTTTTGCTTTTATCCTCACCCGCGGCGCCTACGCCTTATACATAGGCGCCGCGAGTAAAATAAAGTTCATACGGAATACCAAGGCTGCTTTCAGGATTTATTTCTTATACTCCTTGCCCCATTCAAAGTACCATTCCTCTTTCGTGGGTTGCCATCCTTCATATTCGTCCTTGATGTCCTCGGGGGCCCAAGCCCTTTCGGCCTCATCCAACGGCACCTCTTCGCCATCTGCGTTAAGGGCGGTAATCTGGAAGTTATCATAGGTGGAATTGTTGCCAAGGGCACCGATGCCAACAAGGCCGCCCCAAGCTTGATCAGCAAGACCTGCGTAGTAAACGTCTGAATCATCTACTTTTATAGAGATGATGCCATCCACTACCTCGATTACCATATGATGCTGAACTTTCCGATCATAGGTTTTAATGAAATCCGAGTGCAAATCGACGGTGTATTCCACCGTGCTGGAGCTATCCACAGCACCCATCATATTAAAGTGGCCCTCCTGCTCTATGTAGGCCCATATACCGCCGCCCAAAGAAGGCGCAAACGCGGTGCCGCTGCTCTTTTTGCTAGCAGACAGCCACTCTTCCCAACTACTGGTACCATCTGCAGTAGCGTTCCAGTCAACGGGACCAAACGTCTTGTTGGGGTTCTGCACACCGAACAGCAAGTAGGAATGCCAAATGCCGGCGCCTTGTGTGTAATCCACCTCTACACGATAGTTGGCAAAATTCAGATCCTTCAAAATCAAGGTGGAAATGCCTCTAGCTCTGCCTTCGCCGCTACCGGCGCCCAGATTCATAGTGTAATTGGTGGTAACTCTGCCATTTTTTATAGTCCAACGCTTGTTAGCATCAATTGTAACAAGATCACCATCATAAGCAGAATAATAGATCTGTTCGCCGTGTCTTTCTGTTTCCTTGATGGTCGGCTCGGAATACTGGCTGTAAAAATCTAAGAAATCGTTGGGATGATCAAAATAATACTTCACGCTCTTTGCAGTATCATAATCACCGTTGATCTGATTGTTTACAGTCACCTCATATTTGAGGGAAGGATCCAGCACCATGCCCTGTAACGGGCGGAACTCGGCGGTAAAGGCATGCTCGCCTTCTGCGTTGGAACGATAGGTGTCACTCACCAATGAATACGGCAGTTCGTACGTATAACCGTTTTCATCCGCAACCTTCAACATGCCGTCCACATCCACCGAGAGCGATTCGCCCAAGGAGCGATCAATCTCCAACATTTCCGGCTCGGGTGTGAGTATGTTTTTGATGTTGATATCCTTTGCATCGAGATCGGTGATGCGAAGATTATCGAAAGTGGCGCCGTTCTGGTTGCACGCCAGGAAAATATAGCCACCCTCGTAGGTATCAGGCAGATCTACCTCATACGGTTTGGTACTGTTGTTGAAGTAATACCATACGTGACCATCAGAGACAATGATCTTCACAT
Source organism: Acutalibacteraceae bacterium (assembly GCA_045638005.1). Lineage (GTDB taxonomy): Bacteria > Bacillota > Clostridia > Oscillospirales > Acutalibacteraceae > URNF01. Next base: position 27,822 of record JAZUAN010000042.1, read on the forward strand.
GTTGCATGGTACCGTTAACGGGTTTATACGGTTCCACTGCTTGACTGGAAATCAGTTTGACGGTATTGGTATCCGGTTTATATCCCCAAAATCTTGCAGTACCACCATCTACGCCGGCCGTTTTTTCAACAAAGAAGCTGTAACCACCGTTAATTTGTGTAGAAAATACGCTCTTTGCATCGCTGTAGTCTTTTGCACCAAAGCCTACAAAGTTCCAACAGGAGTTGGCGGTTGTATCCACTTCAAGAATAAAGTTTTTATAGGCTTTATCCTTGAGCACCGCAATACTAAAGTTGGTAGTGTAAGCACGACTGGAGCTCTGATCCTGATAAAACTCACCGTTGATTTCTTTGCCGTTTTGCAATTCTTCGCTGGTGAAACGAATGCCTGTGTTTTGCTGGCTCAATTTGCCGTTAACAACAGTCCAACCATCATACTCGGTATCTTCCGTGCGGATGGCAGCCTGGTCAAAACCATTAGTGGTCGGCAAGAACCAGCTCTCAAAGCTATCCAACGAAGTCGCATCATCAAAGGTATACTGTGCGGTAATATCACGATCAAACGCGCCTACAAACACCGTTAACGCTGCACGAATATCGTTAGTGCCATCGAGATAGCCGATCAGTTTATAATCGCCTTCAGTAGTCAAATCCACAGAATCAAAAACCCAATAGACATTCATCTGCGTGGTGCTGTTATCTGCTTTGCGAACTGTCAGCGTGGTGGGTAACTGTGCCTCCACTTCGGATCTTGCAGCGCCTGTGTCAACCACAATCCGATCGATAGGCATATCGACCGAAACATACTCGCCGACAAAGTCAACCGCAACGCCGTTTGCATCCAGCTTAGTAACATCCACACTGCTGATGCCAAGCGCGGCGCCGGAATAACCGAAGGTGAAATAACCATCGCCGGTCGGAGCGCCATTCAATATACGGATAGCACGCATTTCACCATTGACATACACCTCAATCTTGTTTCCGAACATGCGGACGCGATAGGTGTACGTGCCACTGGGTGTACCGATGGCAGGACCATCAATCAGAAGCGGAGCTGCGGATCCATTTGCGATGGTGATATCACCGCCGACTGCAAAGCCGACTGCAATCTGACCATCCACAAAATCTGTGCTTCCGGGTGTGGCAACGATCTTGCCCACCTTGGTCGCGTCGCTCTGTCTTGCGGTGACCCAGAAGGTACCTTCCTGCTTTTCGTCAATAACAACCTTGAAGCTTGCATCAAAATTGGAAAGCATTACGTTCTTGGGACTCATCAACGCCACATTGGCAGTAGCATTGGAGCTCAAATCATTTTGACGCATCAAGACCTTGCTATCGCTTAACTTCCAGTGATCGGCAAGACTCTCGGTCTTGGTGGTAGCCGTGCCGCTTATCATCGCGCTATAATAGAAATCATAGAGCTGTGCGATAGCGTCTTCGCTTGTATTCATAGACTGGGAATACCGCTCAACAGCAGTATCCCACGGACAACCGGCAACCGTATCCTCGCCATTAATATTCACGCGTTTGCCAGCAGCGTCCAAACGATACAGTTCGATATCGCCAATATTCATCTTCTTAGAGGCCAAGCCATAAGCAAGATAGCCGGAACCGCTGCGGTTGATGGTGACGGGGCTTAGACGGTTATCATAGTATGTAACAGAAGCATCCAAGCTCGTCACCTTTACGGTAACCTTGTTGCCAACCACCTTCACGTAGATTTTTACGTCCGACGGGAGTTTGGAATCGAACTTTGCGGTTTGATCCTCGTTGTACATATCGCCTTCATCGGACTTGTGCAAGCTGTTTCCTGTTTCAGGATCTTTCGCCCTCTTGGAAACAATCTGGTCGCCGCCCGCGATAGTAATACCGTATCTGGAGACCGCCACAAATGCTTGCTCCGTATTAATAACCCAATAATTATTGGTAAATTTACCCGGAGTCGCTTGACGGAAACCAATGATCGCAGTGTTTTCGTGCGCCGGATCGCGCTCAAAACGGACATTGAAAGTTGTTTCAAAGTTTTCAAACATCAACTGCTCACCGGTAACGCTGTTACGCGGTACCAAAGAGTTGATCATACGGAAATTCTGCTGACCGGCAAAAGAACCGGTTCTTTGCAACCACTTGTTCTGATATACAGTTGTGAAAGCGCCGGTATCGTTTTTCTGACCATCATACGCTAAACTTACGCCCGCCTGCATCTGTTCATGTCGACCTTGACAGTCATAATATAGTGCAACCTTGTTGTCAATATAACTGATAATGGTAGAAGCCGCGGGATGATAAGTATCACCGTACTTGTCAGCAAACACATAGCTGTTAGTACCGCTGACCGGGTTTTCGCCATCCAAAATCGGAGAACCATCAGCATTGGTCTTGGTAGCGGTGTATACTCCATCTTTGTACTCGATAAGATCGGTAACCGAGAACTGGAATTTTTCAACATCAGGTTGAACAACCGGCACACTGAAATCGACCAAATTGCCAGTGTCATCTAAACGGTTGATCCACATTGCACCGAAACTGCCCACAGAAGCTGAAACACCAAAAGCTACATAGCCTTTCTCGGTGTAATTGACCGTGAAGATACCGCTGTACAATTTTGAAGCACCGGTACTATCAAAGATCTGTACGGTCACCTTTGTGCCGATAGCCTTGATCTTTACCAACACTTCCTGCGGTAAAGCGGTAGAGAATACGTCGCCAAAATCGTCGTCAGCGAACTGATCCGCGTGGTAGAAACGCTCTCTGGTGATTTCAGAACCACCGGCAACCGCGATAGAGTTTTGGGTGATAGCAACGAGCACCTGCTCCTGATTCATGGCGTCCGTGTCATTCACAAACTTTGCAGGGTTCTTCTGACGGAAACCAAACAGAGCAGCTCCGTCACCCTGATTATCCTCAAAGCGGAATTTGAAAGAAACGGACAGGTTTTGCAGCTGTGCCTGCTCATAGTAGAGATCCTTGGGAACAAGCGCATTAATCTGCTGAACACGTTTGCCCGAACCCTTTGCGTCGACGCGCTGCAACCAGTTGTTGCCATACAACCGCCAGTTGCCGCTCTCGGTAGCGCCGCCTTCGTTGCCGTATGCCGGCACTTTGCCGTAATGGCTACCTTCATGGTTATAATAGAAATCAACCTTATTAGAGATATAATCAATTGCCTTCGTATCAGAGAATTTATCGAAGGTGACATAATCAAAGGTATTGTTGGTTGCCTCATATTTGCCATCTGTGTAGGTAGCGCCGGGAACGTCGGTGAGGGATAACTCCCACGCCTCTGCATATAACCCCAATTCGGCGTCGGTTATCTCGTCTGTCGCAATCTTTTCGCCATTTTCGTCAAGATGCGTTAACAGAATGTCTCCGATGCCGCCGCGTCTGTTTGTCACACCATACGCGAGGTAACCCGCTTGAACGTGGGGTATGGAAACGGTTGCATCGTAGTAGGTTATTCCATCACCGGTAACCTTCACGGTGACCTTGTCGCCTACCGCTTTCACATATACGGTAATAGCAGCCGTTCCGGTAATTTCGGAAGCGAATGTTGCGGTAGCATCCGTGTCATACATATCGCCTTCGTTGGGCGTATGGTTAGTATGGCCGGAATAGATATCCTTACCACCGGACACCACAATACCGGTTCTGTTGACAACAACCAAACCTTGTTCCTGATTAACATTAAAGTAATCATTCACAAATTTGCCGGGGTTTGCTTGACGGAAGCCGAATACAAAAGCGGAATTGAAAGTGCCGTCAAACAGTACTTTGAATGTGGTCTCAAAGTTTTTATACGCCAGTACCTTTTCTTTGTACTTGGGTACCAACGAGGTGATCAGACGCAAATTCTGGCCGCCTTTATCCTTGTCGTAAGCACGTATCAACCAAGCGTTTTCGTGCACACTCCTAAACCAACCAAAATCTTGGGTTTGACCCTCGTACGCAGCTTTATCACCCACACTCATCTTGTGGTAGAGAGCCTGATGATTGTAATAGATATCGAAATTCTTGTTTATAGCCTCGATAATGCTGGTCTTATCCGCCTTGCCATCGTTGACAGACTCGGCAAATTCAAACGCATCTTTATCATCCGAGGTGTTCCCCGGTGTATTCATCGTATGCTTACCGGTGGTGGTGTCATACCCCGTCTTGTCGGCGGGAGTCCAGAAAAACGATTTGGGAGCACCAAAATTGACCGGAACACCTTCTGCATCCAGTTCGGTGATCTCCATGCCGTAAAGCATGATCTTATCATTGTTGGATGCGCCAAAGCTCATATAACCGCTGCCCGCTTTCGCCAAAGTGGTCTTGCGGCTGTACAATATCGCTTTGGAATCGGTCTCAGATACGATAACGGTCACGGAAGTACCCACAACCCTAACAGTGAGGTCGTACTTGGTCTTTGCGACAAGATTGTTTTCTGCAGACAGCCACTCGCCATCCACGTTTTTATTGGCAGTTAACGCCGCACCGCCTGCACCAAAAGTCAACTCG
>JAZUAN010000043.1:0-8334 GCA_045638005.1 Acutalibacteraceae bacterium
GGTTACAAAAAGCCACGCACGATTTTGATTACCTGAACAGTTTGTTGCAAGACCCCGTAACCGAAGTTTTTGCACGGTCTGTACGCAAGTTATACAAAGGTGATATGCCTGTAGGCACCACCTGTGACGTATGCGAGAAGAATATGACCTGCCCCGAAAGCCCCCATGTGATTACAAACGTTTATCAAGATACGGTGCACGGTTTAGGTTGTGCGTTTGCGGTGGATACAGGTAATGACGATTGCGGTACTGCGCTGTTACGTTGCCAATCCGGTGCCATTGTGAGCTACGCGCAAAATTTCTTTGTCCGTCACAAAGCGGCACGTCGCGGTGCGAGATTCTACGGTACAAAAGCTACTTTGGAGTTTGACTTTGTAACCGCTACCGTCAATATTTACAGCCACACTTCCCCGACGGTTCAGACCCATACCATTGATGATGGCGGCAGACAGCATTCAGGCGGTGACCTTGCACTCGCCCGTTTGTATTTAGCCATGCTCAACAAAGAAACAGACCGCTCCTATCTCAACGAAGGTTTGGAAAGTGCGTATCTGTGTTTATTAGCAAAAGAATCTTCCAAAACCGGCAAAAATCTCCCAACAATAAAACTGAATGAAATATAAAAAAAGAGGTGTTACCTTGCGGTAACACCTCTTTTTTATCGTTTATACAACTTATTTCGCTTCTGCAACTGCAACAGCGCAAGCAACGGTCATACCAACCATGGGGTTGTTACCTGCACCGATGAGGCCCATCATTTCTACGTGCGCGGGCACGGAGGAAGAACCTGCAAACTGTGCATCGCCGTGCATACGGCCCATAGTGTCGGTGAGACCATAAGAAGCAGGACCTGCTGCTACGTTATCGGGGTGCAAGGTACGGCCGGTACCGCCACCGGAAGCAACGGAGAAGTATTTCTTATCGTTCTCCATAGTCCATTTCTTATAGGTACCTGCTACAGGATGCTGGAAACGGGTCGGGTTGGTGGAGTTACCGGTGATGGAAACTTCAACCTTTTCGTGTTTCATAATCGCAACGCCTTCGGAAACGTCGTTAGCGCCGTAGCATTTAACCTTTGCACGTTCACCGTCGGAGAACGCTTTTTCACGAACGATTTTCAGGGTATCGGTGTAGAAATCGTATTCGGTTTCCACATAGGTGAACCCGTTGATACGGCTGATGATGTAAGCCGCATCTTTGCCCAAGCCGTTCAGGATTACACGCAGGGGCTGTTTGCGCGCTTTGTTAGCGGTACGCGCAATACCGATAGCACCTTCAGCAGCCGCAAAAGACTCGTGACCCGCCAAAAACGCGAAGCAATCGGTCTCTTCGGACAGGAGCATTTTGCCGAGGTTACCGTGGCCCAAACCAACTTTGCGCTGCTCAGCAACAGAGCCGGGCACGCAGAACGCCTGCAGGCCTTCACCGATAACAGCGGAAGCCTCAGCAGCATCGGTGATGCCGCGTTTTAATGCGAGCGCAACACCCAGGGTGTACGCCCACACAGCGTTTTCAAAAGCGATGGGCTGTACGCCCTTGACGATCGCTTCCACGTCGATGCCCTTGGAGAGGCACAGGTCGCGGCAAGCTTCCATCGAGCCGAGGTCGTTCTCGGCAAGGAATTTTTCAATCTTAGCAAGGCGTCTGTCCTTGCCTTCGAATTTCACATCGTTTGCCATGTTCACAACCTCCTTGATTATTCTTCACGCGGGTCAATGTACTTCGCCGCGGAATCAAAGCGACCGTACTGACCGATGTTGTTTTTGTATGCTTCGTTGGGCTCAGCGCCGTGACGGATGTCTTCGAGCATTTTGCCCAGTTTCACGAACTGGTAGCCGATGACTTCGCCTTCTTCATCGAGGGCGATCTTGGTCACATAGCCTTCCGCCATCTCGAGATAGCGAACGCCTTTGGCGTTGGTAGAGTACATGGTACCAACCTGAGAACGAAGGCCCTTACCGAGGTCTTCAAGACCCGCACCGATGGACAGACCGTCCTCGGAGAAAGCGGACTGGGTACGACCGTACACGATCTGCAGATACAACTCGCGCATAGCCACGTTGATGGCGTCGCACACAAGGTCGGTGTTGAGGCATTCCTGCAGGGTCTTGCCGGGCAGGATCTCAGCCGCCATAGCAGCGGAATGGGTCATGCCGGAGCAGCCGATGGTCTCCACCAGCGCTTCTTCGACAATACCGTTTTTCACGTTCAGGGTCAGCTTGCAGGTGCCCTGCTGAGGAGCACACCAACCGATACCGTGGGTCAGACCGGAGATGTCGTTTACGTTGTAGGCTTTTACCCATTTACCCTCTTCCGGGATGGGCGCGGGACCGTGATGCGGACCCTTTTTGACTACACACATGTTTTCTACTTCATGGGAATAGTTCATGGAATATTCTCCTTTCGTATTTTAGGTTCCCAAACACTCCTATTATACGCACTTTTTTAAAAATGTGCAAGGGGTTATTGTGAGAATTTTAACATTCTTTTACAAAAAATATGCCTTTCCGTGCGGAAAGGCATATCTGTGTTCAATTAGTCGCTGATGAACGGCAGCAGAGCGATCTGACGAGCACGCTTGATAGCGGTGGTCAGGTCTCTCTGATGGCGGGCGCAGGTGCCGGTCACACGGCGGGGCAGGATCTTCGCACGCTCGGACATAAAACGACGCAGGCGGGCGATATCTTTGTAGTCGATGAATTCGACTCTGTCCACGCAGAACTGGCAAACCTTACGACGGCCTTTACGAGGACCGTGCATGGGGCGCTCGCTTCTTTCAAACTTTTCAGCCATGGGAAGGCCTCCTTTTCTCAAAAATCAGTACGGCTCATCAGAACGGCAGATCGTCGTCGCCCAGGATCTCTTCGAAATCACCGCTCTTCTCGTTGGAGAAAGCAGGCTGGGCTTCGGTGTACTGCGGCATCTGAGAATCGTAACGAGGGGCAGCATCGTTGCTGCTCTTGGGGTCGACGAAGGACGCGTTATCAATCACCACTTCATAAGCGGTGCGCTTGTTACCTTCGCGATCTTGGTAGTTGCGGCTCTGCAGAGAACCCTGCAGGGCGATGCGCTGACCCTTACGGAAGAAGCGCGTGATGAACTCCGCAGTATTACGCCAAGCAACGCAGTTGATGAAATCGGTCTGACGCTCCTGACCTTTCGGCTGGTAAGCGCGATCGACAGCGATACAAAAACTGGTCACAGCGACGCCATTCTGGGTGGACTTCAACTCGGGATCAGCAACTAAGCGACCCATCAGACAAATAACATTCATCTTTGAAATCCTCCTTATGCTTCTTTGCGGATAGTCATGATGCGGAGAACGCCGTCGGTAATTTTCGCGACACGCTCGAGTTCCGCCGGGAAATCAGGGGCAGAAACGAAGTTGTAGAGCACGTAGTAGCCGTCAGCTTCATCATTGATCAGATAAGCCAGCTTACGAGTACCCCAATCGTCCACTTCACCGATCTCCGCGTTCTGCTCAATCAGGGAGCGGAATTTCTCCTTGATCTCTGCAACGCCTTCCTCCCCCAATTTGGTGGAGAAAATGAGGACCGCCTCATAGGAACCTTTGACTGTAGGCATAGTGTTGCACCTCCTTACGGACTAATGGCCTTGTTTCTTTGAACAAAGCAAGGATAGCGTGTATGCACACGCAGATAGCAGTATACCATCTAAAATTTATTTCGTCAAGCGAAAAATATAATTTTGTAATTTTTTATACACAATACAGATGGTTTGTTTTTTAAAATGTTGACATAAAACCGGCAACATGGTACAGTTATGATAAGGTGACGCGAGTAATCCGAACCTGTTTTTAAAAGGCGGATTTCCGTTCACCCTTCGTTAAAATACTCGCAAATACATACAGCCCGGCAAAGAAAAAAGGACGAAAAGCGCTGAAATATACCGTTTTGAGGCAGGTTCGAATCTTGTCACCCTAATTATGGAATATATCAGTTTTGCGGAAAGGAATTTGGACTATGCATTCATTTTTACTGATAGGTCAATCCAATATGGCCGGTAGAGGCTTTTTGAATGAAGCGCACCCCATTAACACCAGTCATATTTACACGCTCAGAAACGGACGTTGGCAAAAAATGTTCCGTCCCATACATGCCGATCGCAGTTTTTCCGGCGTATGCCTTGCTGAAAGTTTCGCGGAAAGCTACGCAAAAAAACACGACATTGACGTTGGACTGATCTGCTGCGCCGACGGCGGCACCAGCCTTGATCAATGGAAACCGGGTGAAGCGCTTTTCGATCATGCGGTTTTCCAGGCGAAGCTTGCGCAGCGCACGTCAAAGATCGTAGGCATACTGTGGCACCAAGGCGAAGCCGATTGTGCCCCTGCGCTGTACGCTACCTACCAAGAACGATTTGAAAAAATGATGTACGCATTCCGAAAAGAGCTGGATCTCTTTGACGTGCCTTTCATAGTAGGCGGCTTGGGAGATTTCCTTTCCCAGTTCGTAGGCGATGACAATTTGAAAAATTATGCACATATCAATGACGCTCTGATCAATATCGCCAAAGACAACGAGATGACCGCTTTTGTTTCTGCAGAAGGACTCACTCCCAACCCCGACAACCTGCATTTCAGCGCTGCATCTCTTTACGAATTCGGGCATCGGTATTTTGAAGAATTTGACAAAATCCAGAAACCCGTTGAAGGTTCTGCCAACCAAAATCCAGCGCAAGATATTGTACGTACCGAGATGGAGTTACTGTAAAATTTGTGAAGCCCTGCCGCTTGGCAGGGCTTTGTTATATTACATATCTTTAAAATGTGTGTAATTTCCCCTTTACAATTTGGGATACTTTTTGTATAATAGTGCGGTAAACGACATGTGGAGGAAGAAGGATACCATGTTACAATTTGAAGAACTGCGACTGAAACTGGAGAATATGCTCCCCGGTATTGAGGAGTTAAAAGACGCTATCGGTCTGGCTCAGCTCGAGCGCGAAGCGGATGAGCTGGACGCTAAAGCGGCGGCACCCGGTTTTTGGGATAATATGGAAGAAGCGCAAAAGATCAGCCAGCGTACCGCCGGTATCAAGGCTAAGATCGACGCTTATAAACAGCTGCTCACCGACCACGAGGATGCACTCACCCTCATCGAACTGGCAGATGAGGCGGAAGACCTCTCTTTGCTGGACGAGTGCACCGAATCGGTGGAATCTATCGAGAAATCGATGGAGAAGCAGCGTCTCTCTACCCTGCTTTCGGGTGAATACGACGGCAAAAACGCCATCATGACCTTCCACGCAGGCGCAGGCGGCACCGAGGCGCAGGACTGGGCGGAAATGCTGTACAGAATGTACACCCACTGGGCGGAAGCGCACGGTTTCCAATATAAAATCCTCGACTACCTTGATGGCGACGATGCAGGTCTCAAGAGCGCGTCTATTGAAGTCATCGGTGAAAACGCATACGGCTATTTGAAGAGTGAAGCAGGCGTGCATCGTCTTGTTCGCGTCTCCCCTTTTGATGCTTCCGGCAGACGTCACACCTCGTTCTCCGCTGTGGAAGTCATCCCCGAACTGGATAACTCGGTGCAGATCGACATTCGCCCCGAAGACATCAAAATGGACGTGTTCCGTTCCTCGGGTGCCGGCGGTCAGCACATCAACAAAACCTCTTCCGCCGTTCGTTTGACCCATATCCCCACCGGTATTGTGGTGGCATGTCAGAACGAACGCAGTCAGTTCCAAAACCGCGACAAGGCGATGGATATGCTCCGTTCCAAGCTCGTAGAGATCAAAGAGCGCGAGCATCTGGACCGCATTGAGGACATTAAGGGTGCACAGGCACAGATCGCCTGGGGCAGCCAGATTCGTTCCTACGTCTTTATGCCGTACACCTTGGCAAAAGACCATCGCACCGGTTACGAGATGGGTAACATCCAAGCGGTGATGGACGGTGAGTTGGACGGTTTTATCAACGCGTATCTCACCGCCGCCAACAACGGCACATTAGGTTATAAAGAATAATTCACACATAAAAAAATCGCCGATGCAAATGTGTCGTACCGTTAAGGACAGTTTCTTAAAGGTACAAGCATTGCGGGCAAGAGAATTGAGAGAAGTGTGCTCTTCTCTCTTTTTTCTTGCCCTTTTTCTTTTTTATCGGTACATTCGACTATCAAGCCTTCTTTAAGTACAATTATTGTAGAAACTTAAAGGAGGTTATTTTTATGGCAAAATTTATCGAAGAGTTCTATTACGGAAATCTTGATCCACAGGCACGGAGCACCAAAGAAAACAAGGCTGTGCAGAAACAAATGGAAGTCTTAATGCTGAATGAGGATTATTTAACCGAGAACCTTTCGGGCGAAAGTAAAAAGAAGTTTCTTGATTTTTGCAACGCTTGGGGTGTGGTGAATGGCGAGTCGAACCTTGATAGTTTTATTATGGGGTTTAGGCTTGGTGCTGATTTTACATATGACACGTTCGTAAATGATGAAGCACCGTTCAAGGACTTGCTAAAGGAGTGTTAATATGAAAGAAACGAAATATTACATCGCATTGGATGACTTTGAACGTCGAGTGATTGTGAACTGTATGAATGAGATGCGAAATGCTCTTATTGCTAACAAAAAAACACCGACGCACTGGACGAAGTTTTATTAAAAGTTATTCACTCAAAACAAAAGAAACTGAAAGTTGTTTATAAGGAGGCTTAACTTATGGAAAAGTTGGCGAAGATTATCACAGATGAAAGAACGGGACTCAAATACGAGCTGTGTGGTGATTATTATATCATTGCCGGTGAGGATGAGCCTGAGCGTGAGCCAATTGGTATATGGGGACAACGGCATTTGAGGTATATCCAAAAACATAGAAAAGCATTTTATAATAAAATGCAGAGCGAAAATAAACTTTACGAGTACCTCTTGCAACTCAATCGGGATGCGGAAGATATGTTCATTCGTTTGATTAAACAAATGGCAGAACGGGAAGGTGTGACCGAACAACTCAAAGCAGACAATCAAATGTTTTGGGTTGCTCGCATGAATAACATTCGCCAAAGGGTAATGGAAATCGTTAATTCAGAATGGATTTATACATAAAACCATGGCGACAGAGAGATTAATCTATTTGTCGCTGTTATTTTCTCCCATTAGGTATTATAATGTATTGATTCTGTAATTAATATTTTAATAAGTAAATCTCAAGATGCTGTAAAAAATTGAATATGCCCAAACTCCGTTTTTGCGTGAAATGTTTAACTTAACAGATAGAGCGCAAAATAATAGTAAAATTAAAGATAAAAAACGGAGGTTTTGGTATGAAAAAAAGAATTATTACTAATCAAGTACTGATTGCGTTCGAGAAATATTTGATCGAGAACGAAAAGGCACAAGCAACTCGTGAAAAATATATGCGTGATCTACGCTCCTTTGCAGAGTATGTCACAGACAGATCTTTGGATAAGCCGCTGATTTTGGATTATAAGGCATCGTTAGAACAAATTTATGCAATACGAAGTGCTAACTCTATGTTGGCTGCTCTCAATGCTTTTTTTCGTTTCCTCGGTTGGCAGGAACTTTGTGTAAAGCAATTCAAGATGCAAAAAGAAGCGTACTGCTCCGAGGAAAAGGAACTTACCAAAGTGGAATACACGGCTCTTGTGGGAGCGGCGGAGCAAAAGAAAAACGAACGTCTTTCCCTCGTTGTTCAAACGATTTGCGGAACAGGTATTCGTGTCAGTGAATTGCAAAGTATTACGGTGGAGGCTGTACGAAAAGGAGAAGCAATTGTATCCTGCAAGGGAAAAACAAGAAAGATATTTATTGTCAAAGCTTTGCAGAAAAAACTATTGCGTTATGCGAAGGGGCAAGGGATTGCTACGGGTGTGCTGTTTATAACAAAAAGTGGGAAACCGCTTGACCGCAGTAATATTTGGAGAGAAATGAAGAGTTTGTGCGAACAGGCCGGTGTTTCTCCGCAAAAGGTGTTTCCGCACAACTTGCGCCATTTGTTTGCAAGAACTTTTTATGGTATCGAAAAGGATATTGCAAAATTAGCAGATATTCTCGGTCACTCCAACATTAATACCACTCGCATTTATATCATCACAACCGGTGCCGAGCATCAGCGCCGTATGGAGAACATGCGACTGATTATATAAAAAAATAAAACCGCTACACATTAGCAGCGGTTTGAATATCACATAATGGTTATTATGTTGTATTAAACAATAAGAATAGAGAGTATACTTTCATTAAATGCTCGATGGCAACTAAAAATAGGTACAACAAATTAGACCTTTTGAAAACAATAACCAAAAGGTCTTGATTTTCACGCCCAAAATCCGTTGATTTTATGTAA
>JAZUAN010000044.1:0-3089 GCA_045638005.1 Acutalibacteraceae bacterium
TTCGTGAAACGCGTGAGAATGGGCAGGCCCGTGCCAAGGGGGTAAGATGCCGCACCGTATACATATCTACCATCCGCATCCTAATCCCCTCCTTTGACCATTTCCCATTATAATACCGCGCCAACTACGAACAGCAGTTGCATGTGGTGGAAGTGATGTCCGCGTTTTATACCTCGAGCGATACCAACACTGTCGTGACCATCGAAAGTTCGTTTGCGCGCAAAGAGCCGATGCAGGCGGACGGTTTGATCGGTGTTTTGGAGGGATAAGAAATGGCAGATGTTTGTCTGCACGCGCCCGACAACTACTATGAGACGGCAGAAGATGCCCGTTCGGTATTTTGCCATCTGCTCGTCTCTTGCGTGAAAGAAAAGCTCGCGCAATAAAACATCGCATAAAAAAAACGGCATCACACAGAACGTGTGATGCCGTTTTACTTTACAGTAATCGGATACCGCCTTTTTCGCATTCTTTACGCATCGCTTCCGGCCAAACGGACGCCTGCACCTCGCCAACGTGCGCTTTGCCGAGCATCAGCATGCAAAGACGAGACTGTCCAATGCCGCCGCCGATGGTGAGCGGTAAGGTTTCAGCGTCAATCATTGCGTGATACGGGAACTGGTATCTGTCCAGCGCATCACACGCGGTCAACTGACGGCGCAACGTCTCTTTATCCACGCGAATACCCATCGAGGACACCTCCAGCGCATCCTCCAAAACAGGGTTCCAGAACAGCAGATCACCGTTCAAAGCCCAATCATCATAATCAGGCGCTCTGCCGCCGTGGCGAATACCGCTTTTGAGGGTGCAACCAATCTGCATCAAAAACACGGTGCCGCGCTCTTTGCAGATGAGGCGTTCGCGCTCTTTGGGATCCTTATCGGGATACAGATCCTCCAACTCCTGCGTGGTGATGAAAAACGGTTCTTCCACCAAGGCGTTTTCCAGCAGTTGCGGATGCCGCAAATGCACCTTGCGGTTGGTGAACGCAATCGCTTTCACAATAGCGCGCACTGTTTCTTTCAAATACTCCACGGTGCGTTCTTCTTTGGTGATCACCTTTTCCCAGTCCCACTGATCCACGAAAATGGAATGGATATTATCCACGTCATCATCGCGGCGAATGGCGTTCATATCGGTGTAAATGCCTTCGCCTGCGTTGTACTCGTAGCGGTAAAGCGCCATGCGTTTCCATTTAGCGAGCGACTGCACCACCTCAGCGCCACAATCCATTTCCTTCATGGAAAAACTCACCTTGCGCTCAACGCCGTTCAAATCGTCGTTGATACCGCTGTCCGACGGCACAATGAGCGGTGCCGTGACACGGTCTAAGGTCAGCGCAAAGGAAAGCGCCTGCTGAAATGCGTCTTTGATATATTTAATTGCATGCTGCGTTTCACGCAACGTCAGCACGGGCTGATAGTCCTTTGGAATTTGCAAGGAATATGCCATACTTACACCTCATTTAGCGAGCACTGCCTACCGTACGGGGATAGAGAATGACATCGCGGATGTTTTTAATGCCGGTTACATACATAATGAGACGCTCAAAACCGAGGCCGAAACCGCCGTGCGGCACCGAGCCGTATCTTCTCAGGTCCAGATAATCCTTATACAAATCGAGATTCATGCCGCGCGCTTCCATCTCAGCGACCAGTTTATCGTAGTCTGCCTCGCGCTCGCTGCCGCCGATGATTTCACCGACACCCGGCACCAGAAGGTCAGCCGCCGCCACCGTTTTGCCATCGGCATTTTGCTTCATGTAGAAAGATTTGATTGCCTTCGGATAGTTGATGAGGAACACCGCTTTTTTACAAACGGTCTCCGCGATATATCTCTCATGCTCGGTCTGCAGATCGCAACCCCATTCCACGGGATAGGTGAACTGCTCACCGGAGTTTTTGAGAATTTCGATCGCTTCGGTATAATCCATCACCGCAAAATCATTGGCGATGAGTTCTTCAAGTTTGTTAATAAGACCGGGTTCAAAACGCTCGTCAAAGAATTTCATCTCGGTCGGGCATTTCTCCAGCAATTCACCGATGACGTATTTGATCATGCCTTCGGCAATTTTCAGCACGTCCGGCAGCTCCGCAAACGCAACCTCCGGCTCAATGTGCCAGAATTCCGCCACGTGACGGGGGGTGTTGCTGTTTTCTGCACGGAAACTGGGACCAAAGGTGTAGATCTTGCCGTATGCCATCGCGGCAACTTCACCTTCCAGCTGACCGGAAACACTAAGTCCTGCTTTTCTGCCAAAGAAATCGTTCTCATAGTATTCTTCCGCAGATTTGTATTCCTCGTTGTAACCGATGGTGGTTACCTGAAACATCTCGCCTGCACCCTCGCAGTCGCTCGCCGTGATGAGCGGCGTATTGATGTACACGTAGTTTCTGTCTTGGAAATATCTGTGGATAGCACTTGCCAGCACCGAACGCACACGCATCACCGCGTTGAAGGTGTTAGTACGCACGCGCAGATGCGGCATGGTACGCAAAAATTCCAGCGTATGGCGTTTTTTCTGCAACGGATACTCAGCAGGGCAATCACCCAGCACGGTGATCTCCTTCGCGTTGATTTCCACGGAACCCTGACGTGCTTCAACCACATCACCGATCACCTTCAAAGAGCAACCGAGCTTCATGGCGTTTTCATACGCAATGCCTTTTTCTTTATCCACAACGATCTGCAGATGATTGAGGGTGGTGCCGTCATTAAGTTCGATAAACGCAACATTTTTCGAGTCGCGCGCAGTTCTCACCCAACCACAAACGACAACCTCACTGCCAATCAGCGCGGCATCGCTAAATACCTGTTTAATATCCAAATGCTCCATCGTGATCTCTCCTTTTGAGCAAAATACCTATTTTAACTAATAAATTATACCCATATTTTACGCGGTTGTCAACATCCAAACCGCGTGTTTTTTGTTTTTCACGCATGGTGTCATTGAGAGACAACAACACTTTTTGCTATAGCCGAAAAGAATTGAACCCCTAATCGCCCACACGGCGTCTTTTCGGCTATAGTATTCAAAAAGGAGGTATGGTTATGGGGCCCGGTAGCGAAAATTTCGGATATAACAGCAG
>JAZUAN010000045.1:0-36517 GCA_045638005.1 Acutalibacteraceae bacterium
CCGATCTGTTCAGCGAGGGGCTTTCCTGTTTCAAGTTGGAAGACGAGCACAATCCGCTGCTGCAAAAACTACATAAAATTGAGGGTGCGCCCTTTGGCAGCAGCCAAATGACCAAAAATCTGTTAGAGGTCTTTTTGATTAAACTTTCCCGCAACACAGCGGTCGTCACCAAAAGCATGCGCCGCAGTTATGAAATAGACGGTGTGGACGTTCCCTATCAGGTCAAAGAAATTATGGAATACCTGCACGACGCGATTTACGGACGGGTGACCATTGCCGATATTGCCAAAGCGCTGGGTAAAAGTGAAAGCACCATCAAACAGCTTTTCGCGCAGTATCACAAGGACGGTGTTATCCGCTATTACACCTCACTCAAAATCAAAGAGGCAAAAAAGCTCATCCGCGAGGGACGGTATAACATGACCCAAATTGCGGATATGCTGCATTTTGACACACCGCAGTATTTTTCCAAATGCTTTAAACACTACACCAAAATGACACCCTCAGAATATAAAGCGTCTATTATGTAAAAAAATAAAAGCACTCCTTATAAGTCGTACCGTTAAGGACATTTGTAAAATCATTTCCAATTGCTCACTGTACTGTGCCACAGACTGCTATCAAACAATCTAAGCAATTAAGTTTATAAAACGAAAAATCGTCCTGTCGAACACTCGGCAGGACGATTTTTTCACAATCTGTTCACTACTTTTTCACATAAATATGTTATAGTACAAATACTGTATTATTGCTTATAGAGGTGCAATATGAAAAAAATAATAGTATGTTTAGTGGTACTAATCCTTTTACTTTCGGGTTGCGGTTCCAAGGAGCCAAAAATTAAAGGCACTCAAATCAACCTGTCCGATAACAAAATTACAGTTGATGGACAAGAAATTACAACCGATAACACACAGGCGGTTTATTCTGCCAAGGATATAGTGTTTTATCTTGCAGGTCAAGACTTCACTTACGGCGAGGGTGAAAAAGAAGATGAGCACGAGCAAAGTGAAGCAGATGCACATACTGTTGTTCATATTACAAAACCAGGCAGATATGTTTTAAATGGTAAATTATCACTAGGACAGATTTCCATCGATCTTGGTGAAGAGGCAGAAACAGACCCGGAAGCAGTAGTTACACTAATTCTTAATGGTGTTGACATTACTTGTAAGGTTGCACCTGCAATTATTTTCTATAACGTTTATGAATGCTCAAGTAGTGATGAAGAAACAGCAACCAAAGATGTTGATACCAAAAATGCAGGTGCAAATGTTATTATCGCTGATGGAACGGAAAACAACATTAATGGTTCTTATGTTGCAAAAATTTATAAATCATACGAATTGAGTGAAGACGGTAAAGAAGTTGTAGATAGCAAAAAACTTCATAAATATGATGCCGCTTTCTATTCAAAGAAGACAATGAACATAAACGGCGGAGATAATGGAACTGGTATATTAAATATCAAAGCCGAAAACGAAGGTCTTGACAGTGAACTTCACCTTACAATCAATGGTGGAACTATCAATATCACGTCGGGCAACGATGGAATTAACACCAATGAGGACAATGTGTCTGTTACCACTATGAATGGAGGTACACTCAATATTCTTTGTGACGGCAGCACGGGTGAGGGCGATGGAATTGACTCAAATGGTTGGCTTGTAATAAACAGTGGCACCATTATAGCGCAGGCGTGTGCTACAAGTGGTGACGCAGGAATAGACTCTGACAAGGGCATTTATTTGAATGGCGGTAAAGTGATTGCTTCGGGCAATATGCTTGACCATATTGCAGGTGGCAACCAGACTTATGCTGTGTTTAATTTTGCAAGTCGTCAAAACGGTAATAGCACCTACACACTTAAAAATTCAGACAAAAAGGTTGTAGGTGAATATTCGCCTGCAAACGCTTTTACTTGCCTTATTGTTGCAGGGGATGAACTTATCCCTGGGGATTATACTTTCTGGCAAGGCGACACCCAACTAACTGCAAGTTCTGAAAAAAATATGCAAGGTGGAATGCCGCAGGGCGAAAGACCCGAAAAGCCTATAGGTGAACAAAATGAACAAGGTACCCCACCCGAAATTCCTGAAGGTATGGAACAACCTGAAAAACCAAATGGCGAGCGTCCGCAAATGCCAAATAGTGAAACACCACAAGGTGAAAGGCCTGAAATGCCTAATGGTACAACACCTCCTGATAAAGGAGACGGAATGATAGGCGGAAATATGATGCCAAGCGGAGAAACATCGACCACATTCACGATTACAAAGGGCGGAAACCAATTTTCGTATGTTGGACCAACGGTCTCGTAAAGATTTATTTTCCTCTTTTGTGTACTGCACTACAGGCCGCAATTAGTTATGAGTGTGGTTAAAGGTTTTAGGTTCTCCTAACAAGTGGAAAATGATATACATTTTCCCTGCTTGTCAAGGTATAAGACAAAATTAAAGGAAACACGAAAATATCGTGTTTCCTTTTTTACTGTCCTTAATGGTACAACCCTTACGGAGTGCTTTTATTTTTTTACAGTTTGAAATGCACCGGCATACCGTTTTGCATAGTAGGATAGCTTTCTCCCGCAATGAGCGGCAGAAAATAGTCTTCCGCAGGTGACAACACACCGTTGCCCGCCTCATTGATCCATTCAAGCGGGAATTTCTTTTCGTGGTTTGCTACCGCATCCGCAGGCGCCGTCGTGTATGCAATGGTATACGGCTTGTCGGACACGCGTTCAAAGCACATCATTTTACCGCTCTCACCGGAAAGCGCCGCATTGACACCGGCACACGCGATCGCCTCCGCTTCGTTCAGGTCGGTCAGCGACGCGATATGCGAAGCGCAACGCTGCATAACGTTCAGTTCGATAGAACGCACCTTGCAGCCAATCTCCTTGCGTACAATCTCCTCTAAGCATTTACCGACACCGGACAGATACCGATGACCGAAGTTATCAGTAGCACCCGAACGGAAATTGCCGCTTGCTTGTTCTGCGGGAATTTCAATACCCTCCGACACCGCCACAATAACCGAGCGGTGCTCTTCTTGTACCTTGCGGATATCATTTAAGAATTTTTCTACCGAGAAAGGTACCTCCGGCAGATAAATGAGGTGCGGTGCTATCTCACCGTTGCGGTGCAAAAGGCAGGAGGAGGCGGTCAACCAGCCCGCATTTCTGCCCATGATCTCCACGATGGTCACCGAACGCACGCTGTATACCGCGCTGTCGCGGGTAATCTCCTGTAAGGTAGTGGTTACGTATTTCGCAGCAGAGCCGAAGCCGGGGGTATGATCGGTATGGCAAAGATCGTTATCAATGGTTTTCGGAATACCGATCACGCGGATATCTTTGCCGATGCTATGGAAATAGTTGCTGAGTTTCATCACCGTATCCATCGAATCGTTACCGCCGATATAGAAAAAAGCGCGGATATTGTTTTTTTCCAAACACTCCAACACCGCTTTATACACGGTTTCATTTTCCTCAATCGCGGGCAGTTTATAACGGCAGGAGCCGAGCACCGTGGAGGGAGTGGAACGAATGAGATCTAGGGTTTGTTCATCCGGTGCCCGCTCGTTGAGATCAACAAGGCGGTTTTTGATAAACCCTTCGATACCGTTGGGTGAGCCAAATACTGTGCCGATCTCTTTATGACGGCGTGCTTCTCTGATCACACCAACCAGCGAAGCGTTGATAGCGACGGTGGGACCGCCGGATTGCGCAACCGCAATGTTAAAAGACATATAATTTACTTCCTCTCTCATTTATAGAGTTTCTGTCTCAGTTTTTGCTCCAAAGCATACACCACTTCCCGACGTTTTTTGGTTTCTTCTCTCTCAACCGTATATACGCCATCGGTCTCTTTGAGCACATCCCCCGCCTTGCATGCAGGTAAAATATCGACAGATATTGTCACAACATCTCCGTTTTCGTCCTCTAATACTACCACATCACCCTCGATGCGGTCAACAGTAAAAATCATGCTGCCTCCCCTTTCTCGGGTGTAACCTCCAAGGTCTTGCCATTCGAACGCAGGGTGATGGTGCCGTTGACATCACAGCGATACAGCGAAATATCTCTTCTCAGTAATCGCAGCAGCAGTTCCTCGTGTGGATGACCGTAAGCATTTCCCGCGCCACAGGTGATGAGCGCAACAGATGGCTTCACGCGGTCAAGCAAGCGCTCACTTGTACTCGTATCACTGCCGTGATGCCCCACCTTTATCACATCGGCAGACAGATCGGTGGTAGTAGCAAGTAGCGTCTCCTCCGCATCTGTTTCGGCATCGCCCATAAACAGGAATTTCTTTTCACCGAAGGTGATCTTACAAATCACCGACTGATCATTATTTTCCTTAAAACCCCTCACGGGACCCAGAATATCCACTCGCGCTTCGCCGAGCATAAAGGAAGCGCCAACCTGCGCTTCGGTCAGTGGGATTCCCAATTCATCAATGGTTTCCAGTAAATGTATGTAGGTGTTGGTGGTCGGGGTATATCCTTCCGGCATGAACGACATGATATAGTTTTTGACCGGAATACCATCGAGTACCGTTTTCATACCACCAATATGATCGCTGTCCGCATGGGTGGCAATAACGTGATCCAGTGCGGTCACGCCGTTTTTCTCCAAAGCCTCCAATACATCGTCGCCATCTCCGCGTTCACCTGCATCGATCAGCATTGCCTGCTGCTCACTTTGCACAAGAATGGCATCCGCGTTGCCGACATCAATCACCGTGATCTGTAATTCTCCCTCCGGCACAGTACCCTCGCTGCCGCGGAGAGAGGCTTTGTAAAACAATTCGTCCCATGTAGGCAATATCGGCTCTGACAAACTTTCGTTTGCTGCCATCACCGTCATGATAAGTGCGATCATTACCACCGCAAGCTGTTGCCACTTTTTCAGTTTTCTAAAACTACTTTTTCTTGTTCTTTTTCTTGCCATGATAGCCTCCTCGCTTGTCGGCTATGGGTTTGCGGGAAATCGGTCTGTCCGGTGCCACCAAGCAACGTGGACCGGTACCGATGAGATCCTGTCGTCCCGCTTCCTTGAGCGCGCGCAAAACGAGCGCACGGTTTTCGGGACGGAAGTATTGTAAAAGCGCACGCTGCGCCGCCTTTTCGGCAGGCGTGCGCGGCACGTAGACAGGCTTTAACGTGTACGGGTCAAGACCCGTATAGAACATGCAGGTGGAAATGGTACCGGGGGTAGGATAGAAATCCTGCACCTGCTCGGGGTGCAGCCCTTCTTCTTTCAGAAACACCGCAAGCTCAATCGCTTCCCGCATGGTACTGCCCGGATGGGAGGACATGAGGTACGGCACCAGATATTGCTTTTTACCTGCACTTTTGGTCAATTCATAAAACCGTTTTTGGAACTTTTTATAGGTCGCGATGCCGGGTTTCCCCATTGCCTGCAACACGGCAGAAGCACAATGTTCGGGCGCTACCTTCAACTGACCGCTGACATGATATTTAACCAATTCCTTGAAAAATTCGTCACTCTCATCGGCGAGCAGATAGTCAAAGCGGATACCCGAACGGATGAACACGCG
Organism: Acutalibacteraceae bacterium; assembly: GCA_045638005.1. Classification (GTDB taxonomy): domain Bacteria; phylum Bacillota; class Clostridia; order Oscillospirales; family Acutalibacteraceae; genus URNF01. The sequence goes on from JAZUAN010000045.1 coordinate 5,565, forward strand.
TTTTACCCCCGGTATCTTCCGCAATTTGCGCAACAGCGCAAGATATTCTTTGTGATCCGCTTTCAAAGCGGGACAAACGGTGGGTGCAAGACATTTCTTACCCTTGCACATGCCGCTTTTCGTCTGCTTATCACAGGAGGGGTGACGGAAATTAGCAGCCGGACCGCCGACATCGTGGATATAACCTTTAAAATCCGGCATTTTTGTAAGTTTTTCCGCTTCTTCCAACACCGATTGTTCGCTGCGGCAGGTGATCTGCCGTCCTTGATGGAACGCGATCGAACAGAAATTGCATGCACCAAAGCAGCCGCGGGTGTGGGTGATGGAAAATTTGACCTCTTCTATACCCGGTACACCGCCCAGCGCTTCATACGACGGGTGATAATTTCGTTCGTACGGCAACGCATATACCCAATCCAGCTCCTTCGTAGAAAGGGGTAGCATAGGCGGATTTTGAATCAAAATTTTATCGCCGTGCCGCTGGATGATCGTTTTGCCACGCACCGCGTCCTGCTCATCCTGCTGAATACGGTTGGCAATCGCATACTGCTTTTTACCGTTTTCATCCGGCACTTTCACCTGCTCAAAGGACGGACATTCCGCACAGGGGCGCGGGGTATAGTCCTTTACCGGTACGGCAACACAGGTGCCGCGGATATCGGTGATGGTATCCACCGGCTCTCCGTCACCTAAGCGGCGGGCGATCTCGATCATTTGATTTTCACCCATGCCGTATGCCAAAATATCTGCACCGCTCTCCAAGAGGATGGATGGGCGCACCGCGTCGTCCCAATAATCATAATGCCCAAAACGGCGAAGAGAGGCTTCCAAGCCGCCGATTGCGATCGGAATATCGGGGTACAGCTTACGGATCTGTTTGCAGTACACGATCACCGCACGGTCGGGGCGCTTACCCGCTTTACCGCCCGCGGTGTACGCGTCGTCACTACGGCGGCGGCGGGCAGCGGTATAGTGTGCCACCATGGAATCGATATTCCCGCTCGTCACAAAAAAGCCTAAGGTGGGTCTGCCGAAACGGTCAAAATCCTCCACGGATTGCGGTTGCGGCAGGATACACACCCGCCAGCCACACGCTTCCAACACGCGAGAGATAATGGATATGCCAAAACTGGGGTGATCGACATACGCGTCACCCGTCACCAACACCACATCGGGACAATCCCAGCCGCGGGCATCCATTTCTCCTTTTGTAATCGGCAGAAACGCCATTTTAAAACCTACTCTCGAAAATTACTCGTCTGCAACATCGGTCTCCTGCGCGCGCATTTCCAGCCATTGTTGTTTGGTGATAAGCACCTGACGCGGTTTGCTGCCCACATACGGACCGACGATACCTTTTTTCTCCAACTGATCAATCACCCTGCCGGCCCGAGCATAACCGAGACGCAGACGGCGTTGCAGCATAGAGGTAGACGCCATACCCATTTCTACCACCGCTTCAATCGCCTGCGGCAGCATCTCATCCCATTCGCCGTCACCGCCATCGTCATCATCCCCGCCGCCGTTCTTCGAAGCGGATTTACCCGCGGCAGCAGCCTGACGGTCGATCTCATCCATAATATCCTGATCATATTCGTTCGGAGTCTTGTCTACCTGTTTCAAGAACTCGACCACCGATTCTACTTCTCGGTTGCTGACAAAGCAGCCCTGTACACGTAACGGTTTGGGTTTGCCAACCGGCATAAACAGCATATCGCCGTAACCCAGCAATTTTTCCGCGCCACCCGCATCCAGAATGGTGCGGGAGTCCACAGCGGAAGCCACCGTAAGCGCCAAGCGGCTGGGAATGTTTGCTTTGATAAGACCGGTGATAACATCCACCGAAGGGCGCTGGGTCGCAATGACCATGTGCATGCCCGCAGCACGCGCCATCTGCGCCAAACGAATGATGGAATCTTCCACCTCGCTTGCCGCTGCCATCATCAAATCCGCCAACTCATCAATCACGATGAGGATAAGCGGCATCTCTTTTAAAGTATCGCTCTTTTTGGCAAGCGTATTATACGATCCAATGTCACGAACGTTATTCTCCGCAAAAACTTTATATCTGTGCAGCATTTCATTGACCGCCCAGCCGAGTGCGCCCGCCGCTTTGCGCGGATCGGTCACGACAGGGATAAGCAGATGCGGAATGCCGTTGTACACGCCGAATTCCACCTGTTTGGGGTCGATAAGGATCATTTTCACCTCATCCGGACGTGCGTGGTACAAAACCGATTGGATCATCGAGTTGGTACACACCGATTTACCCGAACCGGTGGTACCCGCGATCAGCAGATGGGGCATTTTTGCCAGATCGGCAAGCACCAAGCCGCCTTCGATATCCTTGCCGAGAGCTACCGTCAGCTTACTCTTAGAAGCGGAAAACTCGGTGGTATCCAACAGTTCGCGCAGGCAAACGGTATTGCGCGCTTTGTTCGGCACCTCAATGCCCACAGCCGCTTTGTTGGGGATAGGTGCTTCAATACGCACGCCGGTGGTGGCGAGACGCAACGCAATGTCATCCGCAAGACCGGTGATGCGGCTGATCTTCACACCGGCACTGGGCTCTAATTCATAGCGGGTCACAGCAGGACCGTGCGTGACCGCACTCATGCGGGTGGAAATACCGAAATCCTTTAAGGTGTTGACCAGCAATTCGCCGTTGCGCTGCACCTCATCCGCAGAGGTCGTGCCCGCACCGCCGCGCGGCTCATCCAAAAGTGACAGTGGCGGGAACCGATACCCATCGTCCTCCGGTTCCGGATCGATTTCCGCATGCGGTTTTTCCGCTGCCTTTGTATCGGTTTCGTTGCCATCCAACTCCGCAGCCGCTTTTTTTAGCGTTTCCAGGGCGGTGGGATCGGTGTTTTCTTCTGCGATAGGTGTCTTTTCCACTTTGCGTCTTGTGCGCTTGGGTTTTTCCTCATAACCTTCGCCGAGATCGATATCGATGTTGGAACGGCGACGCGTTTCACGCTGCTCCGCCCAAATCTCGCGTTCCTCTTCCATCCGCTCAGCGGTTTGGGTAATGGCAGTCTCAATAGATTCCTTAGTCTTTTTCACCGGCTTCCACATGGTGCGGAACAGCGCTAAAATGGTGGTACCGGTCATCAGCATCAAAAACACAAACACCAGTAAAACGATAATGATTTTGGCGCCCACACCGGGGAACAACTTTAACATCGGATATCCAAGCAGGGTACCGAACACACCGCTGCTCCAAAAATGCGTATATCCGTCTACATAGCTTTCGGCAATTCCTTTAAAATAATTGATATTTTCAGGATTGACCGTGAATATGTAGATCGCGCTATCCATCATGGCAAGCAGCGCACCGCATTGCCAAAGTTTGGTGCTGATACTGCCGATAGGTTTTTCCATTGCGGCAATCACCGCGATATACCCCATTAGCACAGGCAGCACATACGCGCCGACACCAAACATGCCACGGAAGAAATAATGCATCCACCGCCACAGATTATTCCCTTCCTCACCGGGAATGCACACCATGCACATGATGAGCAACGCCACTGCAAACAGAATCACAGCTGCTGCCTGGTGCCGCGTGCGGGGCTTTTCCTTTGTTCTCTTTCGGGTATTCTTTTTGGTTGCCACAACTATTCCTCCAATATGTACGGCGGTAAAGCACCGCCCTATTCTTTCTCAATCATTTCATACAACGCTTTTAAAGCCTCTTTGAGCGACCCAACCTCGTCGATCAGTCCCTCTTTTACCGCAGCAGCACCATCCAACACCGAGCCCACATCGGTTGCAAGCTCATCTGTATCCATGCAAAGCTGCATAAACCGCTCGCTCGTCATGTGCGAATGTGCTGTCACGAAGTCGGTGATGCGCTGCTGCATTTTTCGAAAATAGGTAAATGCCTGTGGCACACCTAACACAAGACCGTTGATACGCACCGGATGGATGGTCATGGTTGCACTCGGCACGATAAACGAACGCCGCGCAGAAACCGCCAGCGGCACACCGATGGAATGCCCGCCGCCCAGCACCAGCGACACGGTCGGCTTCTTCATGCCCGCGATCAATTCCGCAAGTGCTAAACCCGCTTCAATGTCGCCGCCTACCGTATTAAGGATAATGAGAAGTCCTTCGATCTCCTTATTTTCCTCCACCGCTACCAATTGCGGAATAACGTGCTCATACTTGGTGGTCTTATTATCCCCCGCCAGCGTATAATGCCCTTCAATCTGCCCGATAACAGTAAGGCAGTGAATGGTGTGTTTGCCGTTATCGGTGGTCACCGCACCGTTTTCCACCACATCCTGCAAAGGATCTTTTTGGTCGTTCTTTTTATCTTTTCGGTTTTCAGTGCTCATATCATCTGTCCCTTACCTTTCCACGCTTTTTTCTAGCATTTCCGAAAGGAACAAAATCTTGCACAAAGCATATATATTTTATTATATACCTTTTTTCAGAAAGACGCAAGTTTTACTTTATAAAAGGATATAAAAAACTTTCAACAGCTAAAAGCGCAGAGGGCTCAATCCTTTTAACATTAAAAAAAGTCGCAAATCCGCTTGCAATAGCCACCGAAATAAAAATATCGCATATAACAACAAAGGGCTGTCTCACCGTTTCAGCGAGACAGCCCTTTTTATTATGCTGTAAGTATGTCCTTAAGTCTCCCCACAAGATCCGATAAAAAATTCGCGCCTCTTGCGGCAAAGATACCGGTCAAAATGCAGCCCGCAGGCTGCCATGCAAATACAATGCCCAAAGCACCGTATACATCCGCACCGGCAAGCAGGCAAAGCCCCACCGATACAAGCATCGCCGCCACCTGCAAGACCACCGCTTTTTTTGCAGTCCGCCATGAGGTGACAGCCGTTTTTCCGTATTCCACCAACGCTTCCACCGTCACGGCGATTACTGTGGAAAGTAACATATTTTCAACACCCATGTTGCCCCCTCCGTTTACGCTTGATGCGCTTCCGACTCAGTCAGTCTATCCAACCGCTTATGCGCGCTTTTGGTAGACTCCTCCACCCTTGTCACGCGGTCACGCACCTCATCGAGCTGCTCTCTGACATCCGCCATCAACACATCGTTTTTATCCACCTGCCCGCGGATATGTTTGATATCCGAGCGCATTTCGGACAGCTCCGCTGCTTTTTGCTCATCTCTCGCACGCATACCGCGCAGATTGGAGATGAGCGCTACAATAACACCTGCCGCCGACAGCAACGAAAGCCAACCGGCAAGATCCAGCCGTTCCATACCCTGTCCTCCTTATCTGATCAATCAATACGGTTACGGCTCACAAAGGAAAGCCGCGCTGCATTGGAATATATCGTTTGCGAAGAAGCAGACGACGCGCCTTCCAATATGGCTGCCAGGCGCATCTCACCGATGCCACCCGCAGCCGTCCATGCCTGCGGCAGTAAAATGCTTACCGTATTATCCACGACGGATAGCCAATCACTCACAAAGGTGCTTTGCATGCCGTCTACCCATTCCACGCGGAAACGGTACCCGAGCCCCGTCCAAGCCGCAGGCAGTTTGAAAACGACCTCGGTCGCGTGATGCTCACCCTGTACACCCGCCCACTGTGGTGTGGCAGGGTCTACGCCGTTTGCCGTAACAGTAAATGTCACAACCCTTGCTGCTGTGAGCATACTGTCTCCTCCTTTCAATTCACACCCCACCGACATATTTTGCCGCGTAGGATTTACATTTTAAGAACGATAGGTGATCAGCACACTATCTATCGCCGCTTCACCCTGTATTTTCACAGCCATACCAAAGCGGGTAACACGCGCACAGTTTGGCGTCAGCATAAAACTGCCCAAAAACGGTGTGCCGTGCAGCGTGACCGCTTCGCCCACCTCAGAACCGTTGCAAAGATAGGAAAAAGCCGCCTGCATATCCGCTGCACCGTCCATCCCTAAGCGTACACGCAGCACCCTTTTTCGTGCGGCGGGATCACCAAAATCATATTCTTTCGTACATAGCTTTGCAGTAATGGGCACTGTTTCCCAGTTGCCGTCCGCATAAACAGCATCCGGTGTATTCATCGCTGCATGCAGCGGTCTTTCCACCTGCTTGCTACCCTCAATAACGGTGGCAATAGCAACCGCCGACTGTCCGTTTCCGCATAAAAAGCTGATGGTGTATGAAGTGGGGAGTTCCCAAATAAACCACGCAAGCTGCTGTTGTGCCGCCGTATCATCATACACAGATGCATACCGATGAAATGCCTTTTCATCAATGCGCAGCGCATACAGCGTATGATCAGCGAGTAACAGATAGTGCCCCTCATACACACCGGCAGAAGCGGCATTCCATGCCGCTGCGCTATGGGTGGCAAGCGCCGGTGTGATCAGAGCAGAAAGCTCGCGCACCGTGTAGCCGTTGGTATTTTCGATAAGGGTGTACACCCCGCCAACACCATCCGCCCAGCAAAGCCGATTGCCGCAAAGCTGTACCGTCTTCGGTGCCATACAGCCGATCTGCGCATGTATCTGGGTCATAGGAAAATACTCGACGACCGTACCCGCGCTCTTTGCCAACTGTCCGTCAACGCTGTCCGATGAAACGGTACCGGCAGCATCTGACAGACTATATATCTCCCGCTCTTTGAAGATCATCAGGTGTCCGTCCTGCTTACCAAAAGCGGTGATCGCCTGGTTGATATCCCCCACAGCGATATAGTTGGTATCCGGAAAATACAGCGGTTGTCCTTGTGCACTCCAATAAATGCGGTTTGGCGTTTCCGCACAGCCGCTGATGAATTGCCGTGAATCACAGCCGACATGCGAACCGCCGAACCACGTAGAAAATCCCATGGTGGCAATCCGCCGCTTTTCTACTGCTGTCCTGGCTTTGGCCGCATAGATAGTCAGATTGTTAACACCCGCATCCGGCATGGTATGTCTTGAACCACTCTTATTCAAAAACACCACTTTGCCGCTGGCGCGGACGATTTGTATCTGCACACCCGCACTGGAGAACGAACTGACAGTTTCACCTGCCGGCACCGTATAGGTGGTGGTATTTCCATCCAAATCGGTCAAGACCGCTTTGACAGCTTTATCTTGCGCAACATCCATATACGGCAGATAATATGACGCATCGGCCGAAGTGGTAGTGTATTTGGCACAATAGCTATCGGTAAGCAGGTTACGCGCTTCGTAGTTGGGTTTCGGGTTGTTGGGATGATTACAAGTAGGTTTCACACCCTCTCCGTTTACCAGTACACAAGGCACATACGCATCATCCGTCACCTCGCGCCATCTGAAGGTAGTGCTGTTTTGCACGAACACTCTGCCGTCGGATAAAAAAATCAGCACGTTTTCAGAGTCGCTATACGGATACTGCATCACCATACCCACAGTATCCTTTGCAAGGTCGCTAAGCTCACCCTCAAACACAATCGTACCCTCATAAGTCAGCAAACCGACCTGTAAAGTCACTTTACTTGTCGACCTATTCTGTAAGCGCCTTAAAAAGCGTCGTCCACTGTGTTCACCACTTACCGTATCCTCACTGCAAAATTTCCAGCTGACATACATGTTTTCACTCACGGCTCCCTCGTCAGCATGTGTACAAAAGCCGGGGCGGGTACGCAACGCCCCTTTCAGCCACCAAAGATTTTTCGCTTCAACCAACTGCGTATCCGGCGTGCGGCGATTGCCGTCACGTCGGTTGCAGCCGCCCTGCAACGCCTCCACCGAAAAGCTCGCAGTCTTTTTTCTGTTTAAAAACGGATAGTTCATACTTTTGCTCCCCTCTGTCGACGGAACAACACATCCAAACGTCTCCTACATGCGGTTGCCGCGGTGCGTTTGCGATTATATATCGCGGCATACAGCTGTTGGTTGTCGCCATCCCCTTCAGAGAGTGCGAGCAGCATCGCCACCCCGTACGGCATCACATCTTCCAGCTGTTTTTGCGGTAATAAAACCGGTTCTTTGAGCGAAGTAAGCGGTGTAAAGTGTTTTTCCTTGCCGGTGTACCACAGATCACTGTAAATCTGATTGACCGCCGCTAAGCCGCGCTTGAACAGTTCCATGTGCTGCTGTCCATCAGGCTGTCCGTAAATATCTGTATATCCAAGCAGGCGCAGCGCCTGCTCTAACACATCCTGTCCGCTTCGCATAATTTTCCTCCTTTCGGTAAAGCGGCGCCGCTCTTTTGCACGGCGCCGCTCTTAGAAACGCTTAGTACACGTATGCGTAGATTGCATTCTCCATGCTGTTGCGGATGAACAGATCGTAGTACACACGGTAGTCGAACTTCCACGCATCGGCATTGAGATTGTGTGCAGGATCAAACGCACGCACTTTCTCGGTCTTTTTCACCAGAGAAGCGGCACGCTTGGGCATGACCAACAGACCGATGCTGCTCGCCTGCTCTGCAGGTGCAAAGCCGCCGCCCACCTGACCGTCGGATACACCGTCGTTAAAAGTGTAGGCGGTTTTCATACGGCTATCGGGAGTAGGCAGAATGGCAACACCGTTCAAGGATTTAACCTCGGTGCTGACGGCGCCTTTTTTGAAGGAATTGACCACCAGCATACGGGAAATATCACCGCTCTGCTGCAAGGAAGCCCACATGGTGCTGTCCACGAATGCGACCAGCTCTTCATCGTAGCCGACCTCGTTTTGCACCTTACGGATAGCTTCGCTGAGCATGGTGTAGGCGTCGGTCTTGGGAGTACCGTCCACCGTCTGTTCTTTGGTAGCAGCAAAACCGCCGAGTTTGGACAGCACATAGGCGTCGATCTCCGGCACCACCTGCGTGCGCACGAATTCGCCCATCACCTGACCGGCGAGATCCGCAATGCCGGTCTCGTCATTGTCCTCGCGATCAAGCTGGAAAGAGCGACCACGGTCCATAGACAAGGTATACGGCTCAGCGGTCACCGAAACGGTACCGGATACAAAACCGGTATCGCGGTCATAGTTGCCAAGACCCGAGAAGGACATCTCAGGGATCAGCACTGTCTTGCCGCCCACAAATTTTGCACGCAGCGTATTGTCTGCCAAAAAGCCGGTCACCGGTTTATGTACAATAGCCTTGTCCAGTTCACCGGTCATGGTAGTTTCAAAGTTTTCAAAATCAATGCTCATGTTACATTCTCCTTTTTATATATAAAGTTTTGCTTTCGCTCAACTGAGCGCCTTTTCGAAAGCGCGGGCAAACGCATCCGACACCGGCGCTGCCCGCAGCGCACCGGTCTGTAAAGATCCCGCAGAGCATGCCGCCGCGCGCTCGCGTCTTGCTTGTTCAGCGGCGATTGCCTGCTGTTCATAAAAACGGTATCGCAAATAGGCATCAAACAGTGAAATGTTTTCTTTCTCGGCTGTCTGAAACACCTCTTGCGGCACCTCCTCGACGCCACGCAACGTCGGCACCTGCTGCTGCAGCATTAGAAACGCCTCTGTCATTTCCGCTGTCGGCTGTTCCATCGGCGTTTCGGCAGGCGGTTGTTCCGCCTGGGGTTCAGGTTGCATTGCGGTCTCCTCCGGCACCTGCGCTTCTACGGTTTCACTCATGTCGCACCCTCCTTTTGCGCGGTTTGCAGTTCAAGCAGTAAACGCCGCTGACCCGGAATGGTACCGGCAGGCAAACGGCTGATATACTGCTGCGGCGTGATAACACCATCCTCCAGTAATTTGTTCAAAATCTGCAGGCTGGTACTTTGATCACCGGTCACCGACTCGGATACATCCACCCTAACCGAAAAAATCAGATCACCGCAAGCATCTCCGTCAAAATCACAGTAGCGACTGCCGCCCTCGTTTTGCAGTTTGAGCGGTCTGCGCCCATACATGGCGATCCAAAATTCCGCCCATATCCGCGCAACATCCTCACAAAAACTGAAAAAGCGGTTACGAACAAGCTGCATCGGCTTGACAGATGCTTCCCGCACAGCCAAGATCGCGGCGGCGTTATCCGGATGTACGTCACCAAGCACCACACCGCTGACACCCGCTTGGGACAGCGTGTCGCTGATGAGAGAGGAGATACCGGTATCAAATTGAGAAGAATATGCCGGTGGATCCACATACCGAATCGCGCGTTCCACATCCTCACCGCTGCCGTACACCGGAATGATCTGACCGGGATCGTTGGTGATCGGCTGTGTGACGACGTCGCCGTTGACCACCATGATCGGCATACCTGTCATCATGGTTGCCCACACCTCGGCAGTCAGCATGCGGTTGATAGCGATCTGGTTGGGGATCAAATGTACGATCTCACTCTCGCCGTATCCGCAGCCATGGCGAGTGTTCCAGCGGAAGGTTGCCAAAGGATACAGCCGTATGCCCAGACACCACGGCGGACGCACTACTGCCGTACCGCATACCTGCATCCCCCATACGTGACAGTTCCCCTGCTCATCCCACTCTTTCCAAAAGCGGGTGAGGACGGTAGTTTTAGAGGGCATATCCTCCGCCACTAAACCTGTATCCGGACGGATATGCTGCCATCCGCTGCCTCCAAAGCGGCGGGCGGTACGCTGTACATCCTCCACGCCTCTCTGCTGTGCAATGATGAGATACGGTTGCGCTTGCAGCGTTTCCACGGTGGGATCGCCCAAGATCAACTGATCCACATGCAAAAGCTCGCTGACAATATCGCCGCGAATGGATGTTGTGCAGGCTTTATCCGCAAAAAGCCCTGTATCTAAACGGTCATCCCAATAGGTATATAGGATGCCGGTGCCGGTAATGTATGCATCCAGCATGACCTGTTGTTTGAGGTCATCAAATTTCAATCGCTCGGCAGTAGTCGCAAACTGATCGGACAGCACGCACGCAACGCGGGATATTGCCGTCTCGCGGTCACAACTTTCCTGTGCACTGCCCGTGCGCCATTGCTCTAAACTGCAACGCATCTCCTCGGTCTGCGCGACTCCCTCCGCCGCAAAGGTGACCGCCACCGGATCGGAGCCGATCACCGCCATTTTATAGTCGGCAATGCGCTTGATGATGTTCTGCCTAACCAGCGGACGGTCCTCGCCACAGCCTGCACCATGCCATTGATCACCGAGATAAAACCGCTCGTTGATCTCATTCTGGCGAAACATGCCATGTCTGCCGACCCCCTGCTTATACCGAACGCCGCGGGCGTATTCCTGCCCGATCTGCGCCGGTGTGATCTTTCGTTTCACCGTTTACATCTCCCCTTTCAAAACTTCCCGACGGCTGCTTGCCGCTGCCGTCATATTGCAGAAAATTGAGCAGCTCACGCCACCCGACCTCCTGCGCGCTGTCCATAGGATATTTGCCTTTTGGACGACTGCACTTTGCGGTACGGCTTGTGTACCGTCCCCACAAAAAACCTGCGCCGCCGGTCAGCAGAAATAACCATATACCTGCTACTACTTCCAACATTGTCCTTCCTCCTTTCATCCGCCCCATTGTCCGCGGACATCCGCCGCACGCACCGCGCCTCTTGACGATGCGACTTTAAAGCCGCTTTTGCGGCGAGGCAGATCCTCTATTGCGTATCTGAGGGCGTCCATTAAATGATTTTCGCTGTCCTTCGGGCGGTTGCTGAATACACCCGCTGCGCCGCCCGCAATGGGTTCCCATGCATACGCGGCAAGCTCGGCAGCGGCATGTACACAATCGGGATGCACCAAAATACGGTATTCCTGCAATCTGGCAATACCTGTATTCACCGAATTGACACCCTTTTGAGCAGCGCATAGCCTGGATATCCCAAGCCTGCGCAAATCCTCGTTGGATTTCGGTTCTGCACTGTCCGCGCGGATACGTTCCTTGGCATATCCTTTGCGCCGCAGCATATCTGCAATATCCGCGTTAAGCATCCGCCGCGCATAATGCTCATCATAGATATACAGCCGCTTTTCGCCGTCCACCTCGGTCTCAGCCGCCGCGATGAAAGCAGTAGGATCGTTGGTATATCCGTAGTCAAGACCGAATACATGCCGAAACACATCCCCACGTAATGCCGCCCTGTCAAACGGTATCACCTCCCAGTTGTCGAAGATGAGACCCTCCGACCGTCCCCATTCCCCCAACCCCGCTACCGCGTACTGTCGCGGGCGTCTTAGCCGCATATCCTCATACAACGCTTTGTCCGTCTCATCTAAAAACTCATTGCAGGTGTAATTAGTGGTAACAGCAAAGGTATCCGCCCGCTTTTGATCAAAAAAGCGTCTTTTGAGCCAGTGGTTTTCATCCCATGGGTTAAAGGTGATGGTGGTTTGCTTGAAAAGCGGCGGAGACAGCTGCCCGCGCGGCATGGAAAGATCCAGCTTATCAAAATCCGCTTCTCTTGCGATCTCAAATGCTTCCTCAATCCACACCCAACAGATATGCCCTTTATCCACCGTGGTGGATGCCAGTTTTTCCACGTTATCAAACCCGCGGAATAAAATGCGCTGTCCTGTGGGGATATATTGCAGTTCAAGCGGCTCGCGGGATGCGCGCCACAGATGGGACACCTGCAAGCGGTCGATTGCCCACCTGAGCTGTGCAAAGGTACTGTCTCTGTGGGTACGTCCTACCTGTCGCACGACTAAAAGATTGGCCGTGGGATATTTCATCATATGTACGATATACCACAGCGCGGTGATGCTGGATTTTTTGGACGCCTTACCGCCCTTTACCACCCGATACCGCTGCTTACAGTTCCAAAATGCCCGATAGCCCCTGCCGATAACCTCCGGCAGATATACCTCTACCGCGCCACCCATACTTTTTCCCTTCTCCGTGTTTTTTCAAAGCAGCAATCACTTCCCATATTTCGTCCATCTCCTCCTCTAACAGCGCAATGCGTTTGTCATATACGGTCATCTTCGCCTTCAACTCAGCGTGTCGTTTTTCCAAGCCGCGCAACGTTTTCAAATATTCTTGTATCATCTCTTCATTGGTCATTCGGGTATTTCCTCCTCGCCCCAAAAGATCACCGGCACCGTGGTCGGCATCTCGACGGCTGTTTTTTCACCGTATCCTGCGTTTTCTTTCAGATACAGCATGTGCATGTTGGGACTGCTGCCCCGCTGCATCGCGTGCTCCATCACGCTGGCGGTCGCCTCTGCAAACGCGCTTTGTATCACCGAAATCTTGTTCGCAAGGTCGGCAGGTGCGATCCCCTCTTCTGTATATTTACCATCCACCACCGCACGGAACATGGAAAGATCCATATCAAGCGCTGCTGCCAACCGCTCTGCAGTCAGCGGCACTTTATGCTGTTCTGCATATTCCCGCGCTTGCTCTATCGCTGTTTTCACCTTGGAAAGTGAACGTTTTGAAAGCACCTGATTGTGCATCCTACATCACCTATTTCTTATTATTATTGCGTTTTGCAACCTCGGAAGCAAAAAAATAAAGCCGCCCACTACTCAGTATTCTTCACGAGTTTTAAAAATGATAACCGGCAAGTATCCTTGTCCAACGGTAAACACCTCTCCCTCGTCAATACCGCCAACGCCCCATAGCCCGCTGTAATGACCGGATATTCGGTCACCCGTGGCGTCCGAAACAGTCAGTTTATCATCCACGCAAACCACCACCTGCAACTGCGGTGGCAGTTTTTCAAAAACTCTGCTCACCTCACCTACCGTCAACCCCATACATCCCTTCTGTGTTCGCCTCTGAATTTGTTTCCTTTTGCAACTTTTATTGTAGACGCTTTTTCGCGACTTGTCAATAGCAAATTGCAACTTTTTTCAAAAAATGGTTGCAATTTGCTTTTCGGTGTGATATGATCGTATTGAAAGAAGGTGTCGATATGGGAAATAATGAGATTACCGCCCGCCGTTTGCGGGATTGCAGAGAGCGTTCCGGCGAAACGCTGGAACAGATCGGTCGTTTGGTGGGTGTGAACAAATCCACCGTTATGCGCTGGGAGCGCGGCGATACCGGTAAGATCAATATGCCCACCCTGCAGTTTTTGGCAGAACATTTCCACGTCTCCCCCGATTGGCTGTTGGGGGTGGATACCCCTAGCGATGCGTCACTTGATTGGTTACAGCAGCACGGCACAGCACAACAGCGCGGCGTATTGCTGCCCATTCTCGGCTCGGTGCGTGCCGGTAGCGGCGGCATTGTAGAGGAAGACGTCATCGGTCACGAGGCGGTGGATCCCACCACCTTACAGACGGGTGAGCAATATTTCTGGTTGCGGGTAGCGGGCGACAGTATGACCCCCTCCATCAACGACGGCGATCTTGTGCTGGTACGGCGGCAGGAAAGTGTAGAAAATGGACAATATGCAGTCATCCTCGTCAACAGTGAAGAGGGACTTGTCAAACGCATTGCCTACGGTCCCGATTGGATCGAGCTGCAAAGCATCAATCCTTATTATCCCCCCCGCCGTTTTGTAGGCGCTGATACCGCCGACGTACACATCCTCGGCAAGGTTATAGAATCCCGCAGAAAATTTGCATAACGACAAAAAACGCCTTTGTCAATGACAAAGGCGTTTTTTATTATTTCAATATAAATGTTTTGGTCAACAACAGATTGTCCGCATGGCCGACAGAGAGTTCAAAAGCACCGGGTTCGGACACAAATTCCTGTTCAAAATTCCAGAAACGAAGCATCGGCTCTGTCACTTTAAAAACGATTTCCTTGCGCTCGCCTGCTTCAAAGTAGGTCTTTTCAAAAGCGATCAACTGTTGCACGGGACGCGCACATAGTCCACCATTGGGGTGAAGGTAACCTACACGCCGCCTGCCGATGCTTCTTTTGCAGCCATACGGGAACACTCTTCCACCAATTTGGTGTCAAACGAGCAACCAAGCGCGAGCGGAATGGGATAGATGGTACGATATCCGTGAATCACATCCATCATAAACATCAACGGTATCTTGTTGCGGTCGTTTGCCAGATGCTCGTCTTGAATTTTTCGCATCATATCCACCGACGGATAATTGAGCACACTACCCACGTGGCGAATATTCTCCGCCGTCAGGTCCAGTTTGGTACGAGGGCCGGCACGTCACCGCCGTCACAACCAAATACGTTTGCTTCGTACTGGGTCAGCTGTCCGATCTTCTCGTCCAGCGTTATACCGTCCAATAATTTCTGCAGATCGATCATCAAAAAGCGCCCCCTTTATATAGGGAAAGTATACCAAGGGCGCCTCCCTACTGTCAATTACACAAAAGCGCGCAGCTCGTCCATAAATTTCTGTTCGGCATCGATGAGTTTTTCCGCCATGTCGCGGGCTTCCTTTTCAGCGGCGGTATATTGGTTCATATATTCACTGAGTTTTTGAATACCCATATTGCAACCGTCCATCATCAAAGTTGCAATGGTATGGTCGGAATTTTCCATCATCATCTTCCAGTCGATCTTCATTTCCGCCATGGTCCGTGCCATAGGATTGGGTTGCTTCCCCTCATCCCCATGCATACGCAAAAGTCCGCCGATCTCATCGCCGAGTTTTTTATGCGTCTTCAAGCTTTTCCCCAATAATTCCTGCAGCTTTTCATTTTCGGCGCGGTCGATCACCGCTTCAATGCTATTAACCGCTGTTTTACAGCCGGCATCCGTTTCTTTGAGCAGCTTTTCGGTATCCGTCATTTTGTTTTTCTCCTTTCAAACAATTTCCAAGTCTATTATGTGCTAAAAGGCTCAAAATATCAGCGGAGGTGACTTAAAATGCATGAACAGCATTCTATTTTTAAAGATGAAAACATGAGAGACTACTTCAATTCTCTGCCGAAGGTGGTACAAGAAGCGGTATTTCAAAGCGGCGTGAATATCGACACCATACAAGACCTCAAAGATTTCGCAAACAAGTATACTGCAACATGAAAAAAGGGCGTTGCGCATAAGCGCAACGCCCTGTAGCTTGGCAGAGATTAGATCTCGGCGAAGTATTTGATGGTGCGAACCATCTGGCTGGTGTAGGAGTTCTCGTTGTCGTACCAGGACACGACCTGCACCTGATAGGTGTCGTCGTCGATCTTAGCGACCATGGTCTGGGTAGCGTCGAACAGAGAACCGTAGCGGATACCGATAACGTCGGAAGACACAATCTGATCCTCGTTGTAACCGAAGGACTCAGAAGCCGCCGCTTTCATAGCAGCATTGATGCCCTCTTTGGTGATGTCCTTGCCCTTGACAACAGCCACCAGGATGGTGGTGGAGCCGGTGCAGGTGGGCACACGCTGAGCAGAGCCGATGAGCTTGCCGTCCAGTTCCGGAATAACCAAGCCGATAGCCTTAGCAGCACCGGTGGAGTTGGGAACGATGTTCTGCGCACCAGCGCGAGCACGGCGGAGATCGCCTTTGCGATGCGGGCCGTCGAGGATCATCTGATCACCGGTGTAAGCATGCACGGTGGTCATGATACCGCTCTCGATGGGTGCATAGTCGTTGAGCGCTTTGGCCATGGGAGCCAAGCAGTTGGTGGTGCAGGAAGCCGCAGAGATGATTTTGTCATCAGCGGTCAGGATGTTCTCGTTCACGCTGTAAACAACAGTCTTGGTGGCTTTGTCAGCGGGAGCGGAGATAACAACTTTCTTAGCGCCGGCATCGATGTGAGCCTGGCTCTTTTCTTGACTGCAGTAGAAGCCGGTGCACTCCAGCACGACGTCTACGCCGATCTCGCCCCAAGGCAGATCCGCAGCGTTTTTCTCGGAATAGATTTTCAGCACTTTGCCGTCCACGGTGATGGTGCCGGCTTCGTCATCAGCCTCGACGGTGTGACCGTCATAACGACCCTGAGCGGTGTCGTATTTGAGAAGATGAGCGAGCATGCTGGGTTTGGTCAGGTCGTTGATCGCGACCAGCTCGTAACCTTCGGCGCCGAACATCTGACGGAAAGCCAGACGACCGATACGGCCGAAACCATTGATTGCAACTTTAACTGCCATAATGAATAACCTCCAAACAAAATTTTCTTTGTATATTTTAGCCCCTTTTTCCTAAAAAAGCAATATCTTTGTCAAAATTTTAACCGCTTTTTATGCATTTTCGTGAGGTTGAACAAAAACACGCAAAAAAACATTCCGCTTCATTGCATTTTATCAAATTTTATACAAAAAACAACCGTGAAAAGGATACGCTATGTCAAAAAACTATACACCGCCCACCGTACTTGCTGTTCCCGCGTTGTCAGAAGGCAAGTGGCGCGCGTTGCTTACCCCCATATTACTCTCTCCTCCGCAAAAGAATAAAGCGGAAATGTGGCTGTATACCGCCGCACTCGAAGCCTTTTTCAATGCAGAATGTCAAGCCACCCTGCGCACCCTGCATTGCTTTGCGAAAGGGGATGCCTCCCCGCAGCGATATCGCACCGATATCCACCGTCTTTCATGCGATCTGCTCACAGCTACGCAGCGATTTCTGCGTCCGCACGGGTTTTCACTATCCGTAACACTACACGGCAGCACGACATACGCGGATATCTGTCCGCGCTATTTACTGACCGGAATTACCCACCTACTGCGCAGTGCATTACAAAATGCAAACGCAGCACACATCACCGCAGACACTACCGCATTCCGTTTTATGGTACACGGCAATCTCGCGGGTGCGGATGTGCAGTTTCCGCGTGCCGCTGCCGCGTTACACGGCGGCAGAGTGTTGCAATGCGATAACATGGCAGCTTTTTCTTTTGTCCCGCAAATAACAAAAACCGCCTATCCCCATTGGCAATCGCCGGGTATAGACGGTCTTTTACGCAATCCGCTGTCCTGCGTCAGAACAGCATTCAGTTCATGTATTCATTCTCCGGGTTTCGCTTGAACAATATCTTTCAAAACTTCCGCTACGAAAATCGTCGACTCATCTTCTTGCAAAGCGACTTCCTTTTCCGCCGGCATATCCGTGGTTACAGATGCAGTTTCCCGTGGCACAAGTAACCAATATACTGCCAGCGCACCCGCAAGCAGACCCACAGCAAAATCCGCCGAACCCGCCAATTGACCCGCTCGATATGCATCGCCTTCACCCATCAGAAACAGTATGACGCGTGCAGCAGAGCCGGAAACGCTCATAAACACGGTGCACAGCGCTAAAAACACGGTAGCATACGGCTTTTTCGCACCGACATCCGCCACCTGGCGCGCCAGTACAAACAGGAATAGCATACTCACGAGCAGCATGGCAAAATCATAAAAGCTCTCATGCACCTCCACAGCGCTGGCATACGAAACCTCATACCGCGCCAAGCGCATCCAGATCCAAAAAGCAGGAGCGAGCGCCCATATAGGCATGAGACCGTGAAGCCCCTCACCGGCGCGCATCCATGCGATGCCGAGGCGAAGAAAATATATCGCTGCCAACAAACCAAGCAGCATGGAAAGCATCAGTGCGATACGGTCAACAGATCCGTTCACAGCCTCGCCGGGAGGCGGGGCAATCCCTTGTGTCAACCAATTATAGGCTTCCAATACCGTGGTCACCAAAATACACACACCCACAGCGCAGATCAAAACGGCAATCAGCAGTAGCCATTTCCCTTGTACTTGCGGCAGGTCGGGTATATCCCTTTTTGCAAAGCACAGCAAAACAAACAGCAGGATCATTGTAACCAGCATAATGCCAACCACCAAATAACTCAAGCCGAAAAGCCCGGTATCCATGCTCTGTAACCAAGGAACTAAGGTCACGCGCAGCACTGTTATCACCACGGTCATCACCAAGGTAACCATCAACGCTGCTACCGTTTTTTTATTTTTTGGCATAAGCATTCTTCCTTTCAGCGATCACCGATCGCTACATACGGCTTCTCGCCGGCAATCGCCTTATAAGCGGGACGGATAATACGTCCGCCGGTGGTAATCTCCTCCAAACGGTGCGCACACCAACCCGCCATACGCGCCACCGCAAACAACGGGGTAAACAGATCTTGATCAATACCTAACGTCTTGTACACAAGACCCGAATACATATCCACATTCGCGCACAGCGTCTTACATTCGCCGCGCAGCTTTTCAAACACCTTCGGGGTTACGCGCTCCACCGCTTCAAGCAAACGGAATTCATCACCAAAGCCTTTTTTCTCAGCAAGATCATACGCGCACTTTTTGAGGATAACCGCTCTGGGGTCGGACAGTGTATACACCGCGTGTCCCATACCGTATACAAGACCCGAACGGTCGCCTTCCTCACCTTGCATCAGCTTTTCCACAAACGCCGCGACCTCATCGTCATCTTCCCAATCGGCAATACCTGCTTTGAGGTATTCCAGCATCTGCATGACCTTGATATTGGCACCGCCATGGCGAGGACCTTTCAGCGCGCCGATCGCAGCAGACAGCGCCGCATAGCTATCGGTACCGGAAGATGAAAGCACGCGGGTAGCAAAGGTAGAGTTATTACCGCCGCCGTGCTCCGCATGCAGCATCAGGCAAAGATCGAGAATGTGCGCCTCTTCGGCAGTGAAATTGGAATCCGCGCGGATACTGTGCAGGATGGTCTCCGCGGTGGAAAGTCCTGTCACATTAGGATGGAAATACATGCTCTGCTTATCGTAATAACGCCGTTTGATCTGATACGCATGCGCCATGATATTGGGCATTTTCGCAAGCAGATCAATAGACTGCCGCAACACGTTTTCATCCGAGAGTGTATCCGGATCCTTATCCTCCGCATACAGCGCGAGTACCGCGCGGCTCATCTGGTTCATGATGTTTGGAGACGGCATACGCACCATCATATTTTCCGCAAAGTTCTCCGGCAACTCTCTGTATTCGGAAAGCAGTTCGGTAAATCCTTTGAGCTGTTTTTCGGTGGGCAGTTTACCGAACAGCAGCAGCCATGCGATCTCCTCGTAGCCAAAGCGACCGTCCGAATGGGTGCCGTTTACCAAATCCTCGATATTATAGCCGCGGTAGGTCAATCTACCTTCCACGGGGGAACGCTCACCTTCGTTTAAAACATAACCGTGCACGTTACAGACAAGCGTAAGCCCCGCCATAACACCGGAGCCGTCTTCATTACGCAATCCGCGTTTGACATGATACCGCTGAAATTTTTCCGGCAGAATACGGTTATTTTTTCTGAGCTCATCACATAAAATGGACAAGGTAGTTCCCGGAAATTTAAAATTTTCTGTTTGCATAGTCAGCCCTCTAATCGCAACATAGATATAGGTTTTATCAGTATAACGCATAGCCGCAGCAAAGTCAAGGCTTTCTCGCGTCTTTTATCCGATAAATGCAATGCAAACTCACAAAACATTCATAAAAGACAAAAAAACGCGTAAAAACATCACAAATTCACCTCAAAATGAATGAAACAAATAAAAATAGTGCAAATAAAGGTGGTATCTGCATGAAAGGATATATCATTTTAACCGTGGTGTCGTTGTGCATCATCCTATTGGTACCGTTTACAGCTTTCGGCATTCAACCGACAAAAGCCACCCCTCCCACCGATAGTGCGTCCGTCCCTCAAAAAGACGCGGCTGAAAGCAGCAATGTTTTCAAGATCCGCAACGAAAAAACGGGCGAAGTAATTGAGATGGGAGAGGAAGCGTTTGTAATCGCCATTGTGTCCTGCGAGATGGGTGCTTCCTCCCCCACCGAGGCACTCAAAGCGCAGGCAGTCGCTGCATATACATACTACTTCAAGCAGCGTGCAGCAGCAGCGGACGGCATTTTTGCCAACGTACCGGATACCTTTTTCACCCACGGCACCGAAAGCGGCATGCGGGAGCGTTGGGGTGAGAATTATGAAAAATGGTATGCCGCTATTAAAGATGCCGTAAAAGCGGTAGAGGGACAGCTGATCCTTTATAACAACGAGCCTATCACCGCCTGCTATCATGCGATCAGCGCAGGCATGACCGAAAGCGCAGCAGATGTCTGGGGCGGAGACTATCCGTATTTAGTACCGGTTAACAGTGCGGGAGATTTAACGGCGGAAGGCTATGAAACCACCGTTTCCTTCACACCTGAACAGTTAAAGCCATTGCTCCAAAAGGCGGACGGCAGTTTTGCGCCCGCTGATGATCCCGCCACTTGGTGCGGTAAAGCGGTGACCACCGACAGCGGATTTGTGAAAAGTATCCATATCGGCGGCACCGCTTTCAAAGGCACCGCTGTGCGTACCGCGCTATCCTTACGTTCCGCCTGCTTCACCGTTCGGTATGCCGACGGGAAATTCGTGTTCACGGTACGCGGGTACGGACACAATGTCGGCATGAGCCAAACGGGAGCGAAATACATGGCAAATACCGGTGCCGATTACAAGGAGATCCTGTCCCATTATTATCCCGGGACGGTAATAGCATAAATTGCTGTTGACATTTAATAGTAGTTGTTGTATAGTTTAGGTGTACTACTTATAGTAGTACACCTATTTTTTAAATAAAACTTACTTTTTCCATTATACTAATACTACTCTGAAAACAAAGGACGAGCGCATATGGCACCGCTGCACAACAGTCGTACACGCATGAAAACCAAACAGCAACAAAGGCGCAACCGCATTAAGGCAATGCTCATCGGCATTGCCGCACTGCTTGTTTTACTGGTAGGAATACTGCTATGTATCCTGCTGCGACCCGAGAAGGCACCGAGCACCGAGCCGGACCCCTCCACCGACACTCCCGCCCCGCCGGAACCCCCCACAGCCTCTATTTCTTTACCAAAGGAATTTGTGGATAAAAACACCGCGTCACAGTACATCGTACTGTATGACGCAAATTCCGGCAAAACCATATACAGCAAAAATGCAGATCAGCGCTGCTATCCCGCCAGCACTACCAAGCTGCTCACCGCGCTGGTCACCCTGAAACACGCGAACGAAAATACCGTGTTCACCGTCGGTGATGAGATCACCCTCATCGACCCGCAATCCAGTGTGGCATACCTGCGGCAAGGTCACCGCCTTGACCTGCAAACCATGCTGGAAGCAATCATGCTTCCCTCCGGCAATGATGCGGCATATGCCGCCGCCGCGAACGTGGGACGCATTATCGCAGGCGACGAAACGTTGGGCGCCCGTGCGGCGGTTTCCAAGTTCTGCGAGGAGATGAACAATGTCGCAAAAGAACTCGGTGCCACCGCTTCCCACTTTGCCAATCCCGACGGTATCCACAGCGACAATCACTATACCACCGCCGCCGATATGGCGCTGATCGCTAAAGCAGCTTTGGGAAATCCGACGCTCGCCAAGGTCGTCAACCAGGAAAAGGTGGTGCGGTCATTCTTATCCGGCGAAAGCGGTGTCACGTGGTATAACACCAACGCACTCTTGCGCAGCGACAGCCGCTTCCTGTTTGAAGGCGCCACCGGCATGAAAACCGGTCATACAAACGAAGCGGGATATTGCCTTGCCGCCTCTGCCGAGAGAGACGGTGTCAAGCTGATCGCCATTCTCATGAACGCCGACACAGCCGACGGCCGCTTTGAAGACGCTACCGGTCTTTTCAACGTATGTTTTGATTCGATAGATTAACAACAACAGCAGCAGCAAAACACCCTTTGTAAAACTACAAAGGGTGTTTTTATATTTCCCCCTTGCTTTTTCAGATAGATATGTATATAATACACTTTGTATGTGTCTAAATACTATAAAGACGAGGTTTATGCGATGATTACAGTTTCTGATGTCAGCCTTACCTTTGGCGGACAAAATCTTTTCAAACATGTGGATTTGAAGTTCGTGCCCGGCAACTGCTACGGCGTGATCGGTGCCAACGGTGCAGGAAAATCCACCTTTTTGCGCATCCTTTCGGGCGAACTGGAACCTTCCACGGGTGAAGTCGCCATTGATCCCCGCACCCGCATGTCGGTGTTAAAGCAGGATCACTATGCGTATGATGAATTCACCGTTTTGGACACCATCATCCAGGGTAACGCGCGCTTGTATGAGATCATGCAGCAAAAGGATGAGCTGTATGCCAAGCCGGATTTCTCCGACGAGGACGGTGCGCTTGCCGCGGAGCTGGAAGGTGAATTCGCGGAGCTTGGCGGTTGGGAAGCCGAAACCGAAGCTGCGCAGCTGTTAGAAGGTCTTTCCATCGGCGATGAACATCTGTACGATATGATGTCCACCCTGCCCACCCGCGAGAAGGTTAAAATCTTGCTCGCTCGTGCGCTGTTCGGCCATCCGGACATCATTCTCTTAGACGAGCCCACCAACCATCTGGATATCGACTCCATCCGTTGGCTGGAAGACTTTTTGATGGACTACGAGGGCACCGTTATCGTGGTATCTCACGACCGTCACTTCCTCAACAACGTATGTACCCACATCGTGGACGTGGACTACACTCAGATCAAAATTTATGTCGGTAACTACGATTTCTGGTATGCATCCAGCCAACTGATGCAAAAGTTGCTGCGTGAGCAGAACAAAAAACGCGAGGATAAGATCAAGGAGTTGCAAAGCTTTATCGAACGCTTCTCCGCTAACAAATCCAAATCCCGTCAGGCAACCTCCCGCCGAAAACTGCTTGAAAAGTTGTCGGTGGAAGAAATGCCCGCCTCCTCCCGTCGTTACCCCTACGTCGGCTTCCAGATGGAGCGTGAGCCGGGCAAGGAAATCCTTGCGGTGGAAGGTATCTCCAAGACCATCGATGGTGTAAAAGTGCTCGATAACATTTCCTTCCGCATCAACAAAGGTGATAAGGTAGCCTTTGTTGGACAGGACGAAATTGCCACCACCACCCTTTTCCAGATCATCACCGGCGAAATGGAACCGGACAGCGGCAGTTACAAATGGGGCGGCACCACCACCCAGTCGTATTTCCCGAAGGATAATTCGGCGTATTTTGACGGCGTAAAACTGCCCATTATCCAATGGCTTTCGCAGTATGCGACCGACACCACCGAAACCTATCTCCGCGGTTTCCTCGGCAAAATGCTGTTCTCGGGTGACGATGTATTGAAGCCCGTTGAAGTGCTTTCCGGCGGTGAAAAGGTGCGTTGCATGCTGTCTCGTATGATGATGTATTCGTCTAACGTGCTCATCCTCGACCAACCTACCAACCACTTAGACCTCGAATCCATCACCGCCGTCAACGACGGTCTGACCGAGTTTAAAGGTGTTGTGCTGTTCTCTTCTTATGACCACCAGTTCATCCAGACGGTTGCCAACCGTATTATGGAGTTGGAAGACGGCAAGCTGCTCGATAAGATGATGACCTACGACGATTTCCTCGAATTCAAATCGGCAAACAAACAAAAATAAGAACCTCGCCCCGAAACCTTGTTGTTACACAATAAGAAAAAGCCGCTATGCAGAAATTTCTGCACAGCGGCTTTTATTTTTATCAGGTTTTCGCCGAAAGCTTGAACACATCCTCCGCCTTACCCATAACCACCACGTGATCATTTTCTTGGAAGGTATAATCCGGACCGGGCATAGGTGACAGAGCGCTCTCGTTTTTCACTGCAATGATATTGATGCGATATTTACGGCGCATGTTCAACTCCATAATGGTGTGTCCCACCCATTGCGGCAGGATCGGGATCTCGTAAATGGAATATTCCGCAGTGAGCGGCACATAATCAAAAATATTTTTGGCGGTATACCGCACAGCGACCTTTTCTGCCATCTCCCGCTCGGGGTATATCACTTCATCCGCACCGATCTTGTATAACAGATCCGCCTGAATATCCTGATTCGCCTTAGCGATCACCATTTTAGCGCCGCAGTTTTTCAGATGGGAGGTAATAACCAGCGACGCCTGAAAATCCTCGCCGATAGTCACAAAGCAAATATCAAAATTCTCAACACCCAGTGCTTTCACTACCGTTTCCTTGGTGCAATCCCCGATCTGCGAATCGGTGAAGGTGCTGATATACGGTGTGATATTATCCTCGTGCAAATCCACCACCATCACGTCATTGCCAAGATCCTGCATACGGTGCGCCAAATGTCTGCCAAAGCGTCCCAGGCCGATTACCAAAACAGATTTCATGTCACTCATCCTTTCAGCCGATCAAAATCTTCTCTTCCGGTCTTTCGAGCGGTGCCGTCTCGCGTTTTTCCGCCAGCATCAGCACCAAAGAAAGCCCACCCAGTCTGCCGATATACATCAAGAGTATCAATACTATCTGCGATATAGGTTGAAAACTACCGCTGCCATCAAGAGATAATCCCACCGTTGCGACAGCAGAGGAAACCTCATACACCACCGATCTGAGACTTTTTGCGGGTTCCCATATACAAACGGCGGTGGTTGCCGTTAAAAACAGCAGCGTATAGATAGCGAGAATAGCAAGCGCTTGCTTTACCTGCTGCTCATCAATGCGACGGCGGAACACGGTGGTATCCTTGCGGTTTTTTGCAATGGAAAACACCGCAAGCAGCGCTACCGCTACCGTCATCGTCTTAATGCCGCCGGCGGTAGAGCCGGGCGAGCCGCCGATCAGCATCAAAATCACGGTCAGAATACTGCCGGGATTGCTAAGGGCGGCTTGATCAATGGTGTTAAAGCCGGCTGTACGGGTGGTCACCGATTGGAACAAAGCCGCTAACACCTGTTCCCCTATGGGCAAACCTTTTAGCGCATGGTCTTGCTCAAAGAAAAAGAACGCGATCCAACCACCGATCACCAAGATAAGGGTAGTGGAAAGCACAATTTTGCTATGCAAGGAATATCGTTTGAAAAATATACCATTGCGGCGCACATCGTCCCAGACGAGAAAACCGATACCGCCGATGATAATCAGCGCACAAATGGTGAGGCTCACCAGCGGATCATCCACATACGCGGTCAGCGAACCGAACGGTCGGTATTTACCCATCAGATCAAACCCCGCGTTACAAAACGCCGAAACGGAATGAAATATCGCGTTATAAATACCTGCCCCCACACCCATCTGCGGGCAAAAACGAATAGCGAGCAGGATAGCACCGATACCCTCAAACAGCAGCGTGCCGCTCAAAATCTCTTTGAGCATCCTCGAGAGATCGCCATACTGTAAATTGCCGGAGGATTGCAGCAAAAGCCGCCGCTCCTGCAAATTGATGCGCCGTTTCATAAAAAGTGCTAACGACGCCACTAGAGTCATCAGCCCTAACCCGCCGATCTGGATCATGGTGATAATGACGATCTGTCCAAAAATCGTCCAATGGGTGAAAGTGTCAAAAACGATAAGTCCCGTCACGCAGGTAGCACTTGTTGCGGTGAAGCAAGCATCTAAAAAACTTGTCCATTCTCCGCTTTTAGAAGCGATAGGCAAGCACAAAAGAAAAGCACCCAAAAGGATAATGCAAAGAAAACTCAATGCGATCAGTTGCGTATTGGATACACTATGCTTTTTGGCTTTCACCACCATCACCTCTTTTTACAAAAATGACGTTGCGATCAAGAAATATACAGCGAGAGACACCGCGTCCACAATAGTTGTAATAAACGGACTTGCCATAACAGCAGGGTCAAATCCAATCTTTTTTGCGAGCAACGGCAAGGTGCAACCCACCAATTTAGCGATCACAACCGTGATCAAAACGGTAACGCTGACCACTAGCGCCACCGACAACGAAACATGACCGCCAAGCAACAAATTGTCGAGCAGGAGAATCTTGGCAAAATTCGCAACCGCCAGCGTGACGCCGCACATTAGAGACACCCGCAGTTCTTTCCAGATAACAGGCAGTGTGTCGCGGAATACAATGTCACCGATCGCCAAGCTTCGAATAACCGTAACAGAAGATTGGCTGCCGCAGTTACCGCCGGTACCCATCAGCATTGGCATATACGCCACCAAAGCCACCATAGAGGATAAAGCGGTCTCAAAGCTGTTGATGATCATACCCGTCACCGTTGCAGACAACATCAATAGCAACAGCCACGGTATACGTTTGCAAAAGGTCTCTATCACACCAGTTTTAAGGTAGGAACGGTCGGTCGGCAAAACAGCCGCCATCTTTTCGATGTCCTCGGTGTTCTCTTTTTGGATGATATCCACCACGTCGTCAACCGTGATAATACCGACCAGACGATTTTCACTATCCACGACAGGTAACACTATCAAATCGTATTTCGCAAACAAGGCCGCTACCGCTTCCTGGTCCTCATTAGTGGTAACAGAGATCACATTCGTTTGCATGAGATCACCGACCAGTTGGTCTTCGCGCGCCAACAGCAGTTCCCGCACCGATATAGTCCCTTTCAGATGTCGGTCATTATCGGTAACAAAGCAGGTATAAATAGTTTCCTTGTCAGGACCGGTGCGGCGGATATGTCCGAGAGCCTCCTCCACCGTCATGCCGGCTTTGAGATCTACAAACTCGGTGGTCAGCACACTGCCCGCGCTATCCTCCGGATATTTGAGCAGTTGATTGATAATACGGCGGTCAGAGGGATCGGTCATGCGCAACACGCGCTTAACCACCCCCGCCGGCATTTCCTCAATAAGGTCTGCCGCGTCATCCATATTAAGTTCATCCATCACCGAGCCGAGCTCCTTGTCGGTGAGCACACCGATAAGTGCCTCCTGCGTTTCATGCTCCATATACGAAAATGCTTCCGCAGCTTCGGTTTTGGGTAACAGGCGAAAAACCACCAACGCCTGTTCACGATTCAGTTCTTCAAACAGCGCTGCGATATCTACCGCATTCATTTCGGTAAGCTCAGCGCGCAGCGCACCCCATTTTCTTTCTTCAATTAATGCGAGCAAATTTTCCATCACTTCGCGCATTTCTTCTGCCATAAAAAAAGACCTCCCATCATACGCAGGGAGGTCACCGTTATACGTCGAAAAGACCCGCTTTCGGGCACAAAAATGCCATCAAGCGCAGGAAGATAAAAAGCGGAGATCGCCCTGCAATTTTAAGTTTGTACACCATCGGGGTATGTCAGGCACGATCTCACTTCCTTTTTCTAAAAGATATGTTTTATTTTAGCACAATATTATCCAAATTGCAAGACTATAAAGCGCGCATATTATACAAAGCTTTGTTCTGCTGTGATCACAGCATACAATTGGCTGTCAATTGCGTGAATACGCCGTCCCACCTCGGCAACCAGCGCATCATTCTCACCTTTGAACTCATACGGCAACACCAGATCGAAGATCAAGTTAGTATGCGTATCGCCGTGCACTACGCGGAAATCGTGCAAGGTCAACCGCTCGTCAACATCTGCAAGTACCGATTCTGCAATCAAGCGCAGCTCTTTGGTGGTTTCATCATCGGTGTCCACCGGGTCCATGTGGATGCAAGCAATCACATGGTAGTTTTCATTCAGCGCCCGCTCCGCGAGATCGATCGTATCATGGCTTTTCATGATATCCGCCGTGCAGGGCACCTCCGCATGTAGAGAAACAATGGTACGGCCGGGACCGTAGTTATGCACGATCAGATCGTGAATGCCTATAACGCCGTCAAAGGACAGTACCGTTTCGGTGATGCCCTCCACCAGCGCAGGATCGGGCGCCTGCCCTAAGAGCGGTGACACCGTTTCCCTGATGACCGAAAAACCGGACCACAGCACGAACGCCGCTACCAAAAGACCGATGTAACCGTCAATGGCAACATGAAACTGCCAACCAACCAACGCAGATACCAATACAAGCGCGGTACAAATCACATCATTGCGACTATCTGTATAGGATGCCAGCAAAGCCTCGGAATGGATACGTTTACCGATAAAGCGGTAAAAAAGCGCCATCCACAGCTTTACGGCGATCGCCAACACCAAAATGAGCAGCGTTACCCAATTCACCGTAGGCAGCGACGGCGAGATAATTTTCTCAACCGCGCTTTTTCCAAGCTCGTATCCCGCCAGCATGATAAGCGCCGCAACGCCGAGTGCGGAAAGATATTCCATTCTGCCGTGACCGAAGGGATGCTCCTTGTCGGCAGGGGCAGAAGACAGCTTAAAGCCAAAAAGGGTCACGATGGAAGAGCCTGCGTCCGACAGATTGTTAAAGGCATCGGCAATGATAGCCACACTCGCAGAGAGTATGCCTATCAACAGTTTTGCCAAAAAGAGCAAAATATTGCATGCAATACCGGTGCCACCGGCAAGTTTGCCGTAGGCATACCGATTTTTCTCATCAATTTTCTCCGGCTCGCGGATAAACAGTTTGATTAACAGCTTTGTCATACTATACTCTCCATTTTAAAAATCATCCCTCCGCAAACATGGAGGGATGATTGTGCATTATGCATTACGCAGTGCAGTCATCACCGTATCGAAATACGGCCTGCCGTAATTATGAAAATCGCCCTTGACGATCATCACACGCAGTTCCTGCTCGGTGACCCAGCGAAATTCCGCCACCTCTTCTTGCTGCAAGTGTAATTCGTCATCCTTTATATCCCGTTTGAGCAGCCATACATCAGTAAAGGCATTGCGACGACGCATGCGCTGTACGAGGGTCATCTCCCCCGCCGCAGTTGCGATACCCAGCTCCTCGTGCAACTCGCGACGCGCAGCGGTTTCGCTTTCCTCGCCCGCGATCGCCGACCCACCGGTAGCAGCCCACATTCCCGGCATCAACCGCCGCGTATCCGCGCGCCGCTGCAACAGAATACGCCCGCGGCTGTCCACGATCCAAATGTGCACCACCAAATGATACTGCCCTGCGCGCATCCCCGCACCGCGTACCATGGTCTTTCCGGTAAGATCGCCGTTTTCATCCAGCAGATCCCAACGTTCCATATTCTACTTCCTCCAAAGGTCGCCCGCTCCTGCGCCATCCGACGGGTAAAACACGGGCACGAAATGACATCCGAATAAATCGAACGTCTCTAAACGCATCTAGTATACCGCTTCGCGCGTGAAAAGTCCAGTAATTTTACGCATTTTTTACACAACAGCATAAAAAAACGCCATGAATTTTCAAAAAATACTATTGACAATAGAAAGGAAATATGCTAAATTATATGTCGTTGCCAATGTAGCTGCATGGGGGTATAGCTCAGCTGGGAGCGCGAAGCACTCAAAGTTGAACCCCACCTATAACTTAATAAACAAAACTCGGTATGTTCTCTCATATGGGGGTATAGCTCAGCTGGGAGAGCGCTTGAATGGCATTCAAGAGGTCAGCGGTTCGATCCCGCTTATCTCCACCATGAACATACCGAGTTTTATTTTTTTGCCCGCTCAGTTTGAGTGGGTATTTTTTGTTTGCGTTGAAAAGTGTTTGTACCTATGATATAATGAAAAAGCAAAAAACAAAAGTCTATGGAGTCTACTATGGAGAATTTGATTATAAGATTAGAAACCGAAAAAGATTACCGCGCGGTAGAAGAGTTGACCCGGGAAGCGTTCTGGAACGTCTACAAGCCGGGCGCAGACGAGCACTATTACGTGCATCAAATGCGTAATCACCCTGATTTTATCCCCGAACTTGCTTTCGTGCTGGAAAAGGACGGTGAGATCATCGGCAATATCATGTATACCAAAGCGTGGTTGGAGGACGAGAACGGTCAGCGTAAGGAGATTTTGTCCTTTGGTCCTCTTTGCGTTGCGCCCGCCTTTCAGCGTCAAAAGCTGGGCAAGATTTTGATTGAGCATTCCTTTGCCAAGGCACGTGAAATGGGTTACGACGTCAATATCAATTTCGGCAACCCCGGTAACTACGTCAGCCGTGGTTTTGTTAGTTGCAAAAAGAAGAACGTTTCGTTTGTGGTGGATGGCAATTATCCCACTGCCCTGTTAGTATGTGAACTTGTCCCCGGTGTGCTGGACGGCAAAAAGTGGATGTATATCCCCAGCACCGCCGCCGATTGTTGCGAGGATCCCGCCGCCGTCGAAGTCTTTGATGCCACCTTCCCTCCAAAGGAAAAGAAATGGATGCCGAGCCAAGAGGAATTCTATATCTATAGACACTCTTCCGTCGTCCGATAACAGAGGTCTTTGATATGAAATACCAAATTGTTCGCTTGATTGACAAGCCCGAAATGAAAGAACAAATGGCACATTGGTTCAGTGAAAAAAGGAGCGTTCCGCTGCAGGCGTATTTAGAGAGTATGGACGAAACTTTAAGTGAAAAAACTTCTGTCCCGCAGTGGTATGTCGCCATGGAGGGTTCGCGGATCATCGGGGGTCTGGGCGTGATCGAAAACGACTTTCAC
>JAZUAN010000046.1:0-53665 GCA_045638005.1 Acutalibacteraceae bacterium
CTCCAAAACCGCGTGCCGTGGGTTCAAATCCTACTGCCCCTGCCAAAACAAGCCAAAGATTTGCGTTCATATCCCCCATAGGCAATTGGAGCCGCCGGGTATGATGTGAGCAAATCTTTGGCTTGTTTTTTGTCTAGAGTAAATGGATGCAGGACCTGAAAAGTGTGTGCAAACACACACTTTTCGCAAAGAGGTTGCGAGATAGCATGTAAAACTCGCAAGCATAAAAGCGCAACCTCGGTTCAAATCCAGAGATAAACACCACCCAATCGGGTGTTTTTTCAACTAAATCCACCCTTGCGGGTGGGTGAAATATTGCTTCACAATGTCAAATTCTCGTTTCGCTCGAGTGAAATCGCTGCGGCGGTGGGGGATTTAATTTCATCTTTTGGCGTTTTCATGGGGTTTGCGAGCAGAAGTTTGAGAGCGCAGAGATGCAGACGCAAGCCCAATTACTCCGTTGCACAACATTAAACTATATGGTATATTTGATCTGATTTTCATCGTTGTTGACAGGCTGTTTTCGGGGTGTTATAATTCTTTGAACGAGCATTGTCGAAAGGAACATCTTATGTCGAAAAAAGCAATTTTATTCGATTTGGACGGTACGTTGTTGCCGATGGATCAGGATGCGTTTATTAAGGCGTATTTCCGCGAATTAGCAGCCAAAATGGCACCGCTCGGCTTTGAACCGCAGACCTTTATTCGGGCGATGTGGACAGGCATTGAGGCGATGATGAAAAACAACGGTGTCGAAACTAACGAAACTGTGTTTTTTAAAACGTTTTCTGCTGCATGTGACAACTATGTTGTGGCGCACTTGGATGCTTTCAAAGAATTCTACCGCAACGAATTTGAGCGAGCGCGCGTGCATTGCGGGGTCAATCCCGCCGTACCGCAGCTTTTGAATGATTTGAAAACGGCAGGGCATCGCATTGTGCTTGCCACCAGTCCGGTGTATCCGAGAATTGCCGTGGAAGCCCGTGTGCGCTGGGCAGGAATCAATATGTCCGATTTTGAGTTGGTTACTACATATGAAAACAGCAACTTTTGCAAGCCGAATCCCGCGTATTATAAAGATATCGCAGATCGTCTGCACCTTTTACCGGAGGAGTGCGTGATGATCGGCAATGATACCACCGATGATCTGCCGGCAGCGGAGGTAGGGATGCAGGTGTTTATTTTAACCGATAATTTGATCAATAAAGCGCAAAAAGATATTTCTACATATCCTCACGGCGATTTTAATGCAATGAAGATTTTTTTGAGGAAACTGTGACACAGTGAATTCAACCGAAAGTTTTGTTATATATATGTTTATATATTGACGAAAAAGCATATTTGTTCTATAATAGGTGGATGCCCATACAAAAGGAGGTTGAAAACTGTGAACAAAGGCGTGTTAACACTCATCAGCTTGGCGCTCGCTGTAATGATCGGTTTGTTTACTATTTTCAACTTCGGGATAAGCGGAAAAAATATTAGAGTGTATGCACAAACGGAAGATGCCATTTTCTTTTATCCGATATGTCCTGTATGTAAAAGCAAAGGGACATTATGCAGTACGGTTGTATTATCCGGCGAAAACCATATTTCAAAGCATGTTTGTGAAAAATGTTGGATATCGTTTGAAGCAGAGGTCAGAGGGTAAGTTTTATAATAAAAAAGAGACGCAAAGCGTCTCTTTTTTATTGTGTTTTTCATCCTGCAATCACTTTAATATTTTTAAGCAGCAGCTTCGCATTACGCAGCACAAAATATAAGCCATGCTGTACAGTGGGGGTATAGGGAAGACTGTCAACGACTGCATCGTCGAAATGTACAGTCGCAGTGCTCGATTTTGCATCGGCAGTCAATCGCACGGTTACCGTCTTATCTTTTGGCAGTGGCAGCCACAATGCGTTTGCAAGTTCACGTTTCATTGGCATGTCTTCATTCCAAAAAAGACCGCATTCCGCATCGTCTCCCTGCAATTCGCAGGTGAAGGTGCGTTCAATTTTTACTTTGTACTGAAAAATAACGATTTTTGATTTGCGTGAGCAGTGGTGTGATCATTGTGCCTTCTCCTTGATATTGTATATCCTCATAATAGTACAAAAAATTAAAAATTCAATATCGTTGTAGAAAGTCTAAAGATATATCGCAAAAAATATATAATTGTGACTGTGGCAGGCATACTATCGGCGGAGGGATAGTTATGTGTACTGCAATTTCCGTTTTAAACAAACACCACTATTTCGGCAGGACGCTGGATTATGAGATGTCATACGGTGAATGCGTCACGATAACGCCGCGGCGGTATCCTTTTCGGTTTTGTAACGGCGAAGAATTAAAAGAACATTATGCCATGATCGGTATGGCGGCAATTAAAGACGGTTATCCGCTGTACTACGACGCTACTAATGAAAAAGGTCTTTCAATGGCGGGGCTTTTATTCAGCGGTAACGCTGTGTACCACAAACCGTCACAGGACAGGGAAAATATTGCAGCTTTTGAATGTATTCCGTGGATACTGGGTAAATGTGCAACCCTGGAAGAGGCGAGAGGGTTACTTAATCGTGTCCACTTAGTGGATACTGCATTTAATGAACAGCTGCCGCCTTCTCCTTTACATTGGATCATTGCCGATAAAAGCGGCTGTATAGTTGTGGAGCCGCTGAAAGATGGGTTGCATATTCACGAAAATCCGATAGGTGTACTGACCAATAATCCACCCTTTGAGTATCATCGACTACACCTTACGGAATATCTGCAATTGACCGATAAACCACCGCGCAATTCGCTGTGTAGCGAATTGCCTTTACAACCATATAGCCGCGGTATGGGCGCTGTTGGCCTGCCGGGTGACTATTCATCTGCGTCAAGATTTGTCAGGGCGGCATTTTTGAAGTGGCATACATGCAAATGCGACACCTCCGAAAACGCAATTATACAGTTCTTTCGTGCTCTACGTGCGGTTGAAGTGCCGAGCGGTTGTGTTACCCTTTCAAATGGCGATAGGGTGAAGACGGTGTACACCTCCTGCTGTGATACTCAAAAAGGAATATACTACTATTCTACGTATGAGAATTTCGGTATTTTTGCTGTGAACATGTATGCGCAAGACTTGACGGGTGACCGCCTTTTGTGGTATCCTCTTGAAAAGGACTTGCGAATTTATAGTGTGAATGCCGCACAAAAGTAAGATGCAAAATGAAACTGTTATTTTTGGGGACCGGACACGGCGTACCGACTGTGGATCGTTTCTTTTCCGCCACTTTATTGGAGTGTGGTGGGCAATATTATCTTATTGATGCCGGTGCACCGATTGCTGAGTTGTTTGTTCGCTACGGCATTTCCTATGAGAAACTGCGCGCTGTGCTTTTTGATCCATCGGCATTCAGATCACACATTCGGTTTGCCGCATTTGGCAAGCATGTCCACATGGTACTACAAAAACAGTAATTACGATATTTATATGACAGAGCAGCAAGGCGTCGATGCTCTGCGTACATACTTGTTGTCCGCTGTGAACACGCTGGATGATGAGCGTATTCGTATGCATGCTTTTACTTCCGGCAAGATATACGAGGATGAAAATATTACTGTTACTGCCATACCCACTGATCACATGAATGGAGAGCATCCCTCTTATGCGTTTATGATCGAGGGTGATGGAAAACGCATATTCTTCACCGGAGATATGCATTGCGGCTCGCCCGATGACTTCCCGATGCTTGCCAAAGAACTCCCCTCTGAACTTATTGTTTCGGAGTTTGTGCATTTCTGTAAAGATACTCTTTTGCCGCATTTACAAGCTTGTAAGACAAAACGAGTGCTATTTAACCACTACAATGAAAATTGGACGCCGCCGGTAGTGGAGTGGATGAAAACGAAAGAAGCGGGGCTGCCTTTTCCGATCAGCCTTGTTTGTGACGGAGATACGGTTGAACTTTAATATGCCAACACACCCTGCGGGGCAACGCTTTATGGGGTGTGTTTTTTATAGGTAAAATAAAAAGCAGAAATATGGTAAAAAATATGGAAAAAGCGGAAAAGATATGCTATATTACTACTGGAATAACACACGCAATTTAATTCGAAGGGAAACTATAACATGAGAATTATTGTTGTTGGCTGCGGAAAGATAGGCACCACCATTGTGGAAAGCTTTGTTTTAGAAGGACACGATGTTGTGGCTATGGATAACAATCCCGCCGCTATCGCGGAAATCACCAATATATATGATGTGATCGGTGTTTGCGGCAACGGTGTTGACTATGAACCCTTGCAAGAAGCAGAGGTCGAGAAAGCAGAATTATTGGTTGCCGTAACCGGTTCGGATGAGCAAAATATGCTCAGTTGCTTTATGGCGCGCCGTATGGGAGCAAAGCATACCATCGCCCGCATCCGCAACCCTGAATATAATGACCAGAGTTTGGGATTTATGCGTCAGCAGTTAAATCTCTCCATGGCGATAAATCCGGAGTCGTTAGCGGCACAGGAATTGTTTAAAATTTTAAAGCTGCCGTCTGCTATCACGGTTGAGACGTTCTCTCGCCGTAATTTTGAAATGATAGAGCTTGTGCTGCGTCAGAATTCCTTACTCATCGGATATACTTTGATGCAGTTGCGTAAAAAGTATCCCGCAAAATTTCTTGTTTGTGTGGTACAGCGCGAGGACAAAGTATATATTCCTGATGGTAATTTTGTGCTTGAAGCAGGGGATAGGATCGGTATTGTGGCCACCCCCGCTGAATTGCATAGATTGTTGCGCATGATCGGGGTTATGCAAAAACAGGCGAAAAGTGTTATGATACTCGGCGCCAGCCGAATAGCGTATTATCTTGCTAAAATGCTGCTTGATAACGGCACTTCCGTAAAAATTATTGATAAGGATCGTGCGCGTTGCGAGGAATTCTCCAATCTTCTGCCCGCTGCTACGATCATCGAAGGTGACGGCGCACAACAGGAATTGTTGTTGGAAGAAGGCATAGGAACAGTGGATGCCTTTGTTGCGCTTACCGGTATGGATGAAGCCAATATCCTTGTTTCCATCTTTGCTTCAACACATAATGTTCCCAAGGTGATAGCGAAAGTGAACCGTCATGAGTTAGCGGAAATGGCTGAGAAACTGGGACTGGAATGTATCGTTTCACCGAAAAAGATCGTTTCAGATGTTGTTTGCCGATACGCACGTGCTCTGAAAAACTCTTTAGGCAGTAAAGTGGAAACGCTTTACAAGCTTATGGACGGCAAAGCGGAAGCCTTGGAGTTTAGGGTGCAATCGGATTTCAAGGGTGTGGATACACCGCTTAAAGTTTTGGCGCTCAAACCGGATATACTGATTGCGGGTATTGTACGCGGCAGAAAGGTCATTCTTCCCAGCGGTGATGATGTGATTGAGGCGGGAGATAAAGTGATCGTGCTGGCGGCGAGAAAGCAGTTAGAGGATCTTGCAGATATTATGCAGTAAAGGCGGCGGAATACAGCTATGAATTATAAAATGATCGCGTATACCGTCGGTAGGATGATCTTGACCGAAGCGGTTTTGCTGATACTGCCGTTAATGGTTGCGCTCATATATGGAGAGTCGTGCTTTTTGGCATTTATATGGACAATCGGTGTGGCCGCGCTTGTTGGTTTACCTTTGATGTTATTTTTTAAGCCGAAAACGCAGTTGATCTATGCAAAAGAAGGCTTTATCATCGTTTCGCTTACGTGGATTTTCGTTTCTTTGATCGGTGCATTGCCGTTTGTGCTCAGCGGAGAGATCCCCTCCTTTGCGGATGCGTTTTTTGAATCGGTGAGTGGTCTGACCACGACCGGTGCTTCTATTCTGACTGATGTGAAGGCTATCAGTAAAGGACTTTTGTTTTGGCGCAGTTTTACGCATTGGATTGGCGGTATGGGTGTTTTGGTGTTTATTGTAGCCGTTTTGCCCAATTTTTCCGGAAGATCTATCCATATTTTACGCGCTGAGATGCCGGGGCCTATTGTCGGAAAACTGGTTCCCCGCATAAAAGATACAGCGAAGTTATTGTACTTGATTTATATCGTAATGACCGTTGTATTGATCATACTGTTGCTTTGCGGTGGCATGAACTTATTTGAAAGTGCGGTACACGCATTCGGTACGGCGGGTACGGGCGGCTTTTCCGTTTTGGCTGACGGTATTTCTTCGTATAATCCTTATTTGCAATGGGTTATTGCGATTTTTATGCTGCTGTTTGGTGTAAATTTCAATCTGTACTATTTATTGCTTATCCGTCGTTTTCGCGCGGCTTCTTGCAACGCCGAACTGTGGTTGTATGTGATTATCGTGGCGGTAGCGACCGGGAGCATTACATTGAATATTCTGCCGCAGTATGACGGCGTTTGGGAATCGCTGCGACATGCAGCTTTTCAGGTATCATCTATTATTACCACAACCGGCTTTGCCACAACCGATTTTAATTTGTGGCCGGATCTCTCCAGAATGATCTTGCTGATGCTTATGTTTATTGGCGGCTGCGCGGGTTCCACAGCGGGTGGTCTTAAAGTATCCCGTGTGTTGATACTTTCTCGTATGATCCGCCGTGAATTTCGGCGTATGCTGCACCCTCGTTCTGTGAACACGGTGAAAATGGATGGAAAGCAACTGGATGACACCACCTTGAATGGCGTGAGCACGTATTTTGCGATATATATTCTGTGCTTCGCTGTGATCTTTTTGGTGATTTCATTTGAACCGTTTGGATTTGAAACGAATTTTACCGCTGCAGCTTCTTGTTTCAACAATGTGGGTCCCGGTCTCGGGGCAGTGGGGCCGATGGGAAGTTATGCCGGCTATTCGGTGTTGTCAAAATATATACTCTCATTGGCAATGTTACTTGGGCGTTTAGAGATTTATCCGCTTTTGCTTATGTTTATGCCGGTGACGTGGAGTAAAAAATAAAGGAAGAATATTATGAAAAAACTGTTTGCTTTGCTTGCGTGCATTTCCATATTGGCATGTTTTTCCGCTTGTGCTGAAAAAGAGCCGCCGGAGGAAGAATTGATTGAGCCGCCGTTGCAGTTGACCACATTGTTGACCGCCGGGGAGGTGCAACAAGCGACCGGCATAATGGTAGGGGAGCCGCAACAATTTAACGATGGATCTGCCGGATACTTTTCGAATGATCAATTGCAGGTAGTATATGTAGCTGCTATGGAGACTGATGCTGTAGGTTTTGATGAAATGGTAACTGCATTTTCTGCTGCGGGTGAATTGATAGATGCGCCGAATTTGGGTGAAAAGGCCGTGTGGTGTGAAAGCATGGTCGATTTGCTTGTATATGCAAATGGTTGGGCACTGGATATCCGCGTGGAATATACTCCTACAGATGCTAATGACAGCCTTTTGGCAGCCAGACAGTTGGCGGCCTTGCTGATTGAGAAGATATAAACGGAGGTAATATGATTACTTTTGAGCAGCTGAAAAGCAACGAGGCGATCAATACGTATATTCGCCAGGCGGATGCGTCTTTGAACGCCTTGGGTTTCACCGAGCACAGCTTTGCGCACGTGACCCACGTCGCCGAAATCGCCGCGTATATTCTGGAGACGATGGGATATAGCGAACACGAGATTGAACTCGCCAAAATTGCGGCATATTTACACGATATCGGCAATTTGGTTAATCGCATTGAGCATTCTCAAAGCGGCGCGGTGATGGCGTTTCGCATTTTGGACGATATGGGTATGCCGGCAGAGGATCTTGCGGCGGTTGTTACGGCGATTGGCAATCATGATGAAGGTACCGGCGTGCCGGTCAACGCCATTGCTGCTGCGCTGATTTTGGCAGATAAGAGCGATGTGCGGCGCACCCGTGTGCGCAATCGTGATCTGACCACCTTTGATATTCATGACAGGGTTAACTATTCTGTTGAAAAATCTTCTTTGCGCATCAACACAGATAAAACTCTCATCAAACTGAAATTACACATTGATCCGCATTTCAGCTCTGTTATGGATTATTTCGAAATCTTTATGGTGCGCATGAATATGTGCCGTAAAGCTGCTGAAAAACTAGGTTTACAGTTTAAACTCATTATTAACGAGCAACAATTGATATAAAAAAACTTACATCAAAGAGAGGTAAAGGGCCTTAATTTCCTCCACAGAGGTATCGCGCGGGTTGCCGGGACGGCAAGCGTCGTCGTAAGCAGACTGGGACAGGAAGTCCACATCTTCCGCTTTCACGATTTCTTTGAGATCAGCGGGGATACCCACATCGGCGGACAGCTGTTTTACAGCATTGATAGCCGCCTTACGCGCATCCTCAAGGCTCATTGCGTCAACGCCGTCAACGCCCATTGCTTTAGCGATATCACGATATTTTTCACCGGTTTCGGGAGCGTTGT
Organism: Acutalibacteraceae bacterium; assembly: GCA_045638005.1. Lineage (GTDB taxonomy): Bacteria > Bacillota > Clostridia > Oscillospirales > Acutalibacteraceae > URNF01. The sequence continues at coordinate 8,364 of JAZUAN010000046.1, forward strand.
ATTCCATAACGGTGGGGAGGATGATGGCGTTTGCAACACCGTGAGGAGTGTCATATAAAGCGCCGAGCGGATGTGCCATGGAATGCATGATGCCCAAACCGACATCAAAAAAATAGCATTCCTGAAGTCAACAAGCATTATGATTATGCTGATCAGTTTGTGGATATCTGTGTACAGGTAGTCGGCTTAAACCGCCTTCCTGATGGCAGAAATCAAGATCTGGTTGCCAACGCATATATACAGCTTGTCGACGGTACCTATTTGTACGCAAACGGGTTTACCACCAACTTTGTCGCTGCCGGTGGTCTCGCGTCTTAAACCACAAAAAACAAAGGAAGTTTTATAAAGAAATCTCTTGACAAAACGGTTATCTTGGGGTATGATAATCAACGGTTTGAAAAATATATGGGCTCGTAGCTCAGCTGGGAGAGCGCACGGTTCGCATCCGTGAGGTTCGAGGGTTCGATCCCCTTCGGGTCCACCAAAACAAAAGAGACGCCTTTTGGCGTCTCTTTTGTTTTTTGTTCTTACGGTAATTTGGTTATGTTCTCAATTATTGAAAAATTACCTTTTATATTATCGACAAGATTAGAGACTTCTCCGTTTGCAGCTTTCTCCAACTCACCGGTGAATTTTTTGTATGTATCCTGACCAACAGCCTCTGCCAATTGCGGGTATTTTTTGTTTTTCAAGTCACTTAACAATTCATCGTACTGCTCATCTTTCAACTGCTTAAATATTTCGTTATATTCGTCATTTGAAAGTTCCTCGACGAGCGGTTTATACTCTTCGCCAAGCGCTTCTATTAATTGGGGACTAAATTGTTTGATAACGCTGGAATAATCGCCGTTCATCAGATCAACGGTAATACTTAACACCTCACCGGCGCTTTGAAAGTCGGTGCCTAGTTGGGCATTGAGGCTCGGCAAAGCTAAGTTACCAATAACGGTAAGCAGTATAGAAACTATGAGAATTGTCGACACGATTTGAAGTGCCAGCCAGACCATTGTCGCTCGGGCATAATTCTTCATGCTTTTTTTCTTTGGTGCAAACATAAAAATGAGACAAGCGATAAGTCCTATCACCGGTATTGAAAATAATAGTATCAAACCGAAGAATGTCCAAAATCCAACGGTTTCATCTACCTTTTCCTCATACGTTGTCAGCGGTACAGTGTTTGTGTTGTATTCCATATAGATCTCCTCTTTTTTTAAAAAGCATATCACAACTCTTGTTAAAATGCAATTGCATACAATAAAATTATTTTGATATAGAATGTTTGTCACCTTACCCGCAATTGCCAAAAAGCGACGGCACCGGCAGCTGCGACGTTTAGAGAATCAACGCCGTTTTCCATTGGGATTTTGACTACATAATCGCATTGTGCAATCGTGGTAGGGGATAAGCCGTCTCCTTCGGTTCCAAGCACGATAGCAAGTCTGTCTTCCGCCATAAGTGCGGGATCGTCAATGCTCACAGAATTGTCATTCAAAGCCATAGCAGCAGTTTTAAAACTGAGTTTTTGTAGTCGCTTAATACCTGTTTGCGGCCAATCGGATGGTTCTTCGCCGATTTTTGTCCACGGCACCTGAAAGACAGTTCCCATGCTCACGCGTACTGCGCGTCGGCATAGCGGATCACAGCAGGTGGGGGTAAGCAGAACGGCATCTATCCCCATAGCAGCAGCTGAACGGAAGATAGCGCCGATATTGGTGCTATCAACGATGCCTTCAAGTACCACAATGCGTTTTGCGTCTTTGCAAAGGGTTTCAACAGATGGCAATATCGGGCGGTGCATAGCACATAAAATACCGCGTGTGAGTGCATAACCGGTGAGGGCTACAAGCACTTCTCTGTCGGCGGTGTATACGGGAATATCACCGCAGCGAGCAATGATTTCTTTTGCTTGTCCTTCAATGTGTTTGCGTTCCATTAAAAGCGAACAAGGGATATATCCGGCATCTAAGGCTCGTGAAATGACCTTTGGACTTTCCGCTATAAAAATTCCTTTTTCCGGCTCTAAACGGTTGCGAAGTTGTGCTTCGGTTAGGTGTGCATATACATCCAACTCCGGCAAATGCAAATCGTTTATCTCAATAATAGGCATACAGTTCTCCTAAAATTAACAGTCCGTCTTTTTGCGGTCGGGCAGTTCACTTACCAATGCAGCGCCGAGAATGAGCACAGCACCGATAAAACTCCATATGTTGAACGGATCTTTCAGTATCAGTATCGACAAAATAATTGCAACTACCGGGTCTACATAACTAAAAATCGCAGTTGTCTGTGCAGGCAGCTTTTGCATAGAGCCGAAATATACGGCATAAGCGATGCCGGTATGCAAAATGCCGATGGTAAGCATCAAAGCAATATTTAAGGGGGATAAAACGATCTCTTCGTTTCTTTCCATCAATAAACAATACGGAATCATCACAATTGCCGCCGCGGCTAATTGTACGATGGTTTTATCATAAGGGGAAATATCCTTGATCTTGGTGTTGAAAAAGATGACGGTAGCGTATAAAATTGCCGCACCTAACCCGAACAGAATACCCCACATTTCCTCTGGCGAATGGACGCCTTCCTGTAATATCCCGGACACGAATACCATGCCGATCAAAGCAACGATGACACAAATCCCTTTTTTGAGGGTAAGTTTTTCTTTTAAAACCAACGGCGAAGCCAAAACAACAAATAAAGGCGCCATATAATAGCACAGGGTTGCAGTCGGTACGGTGGTATGCTCATAGGCTTCGAATAATAAAACCCAGTTGAGCCCTATAAACGCACCGGACAGGAGCAAGGGTGCGAGATTTTTCTTAATAGCCGCAATAGAAATGCCTTTTCGCCCTATCAGGCATACCGCCAACAAGAATAAAGCGCCAATTATACCGCGTGTGAGTGCCAGCATGCCGGAGGGTATGGAAACCATATATGCTTTGAAAATGCCTATGGTACCGAACAGAGCCATAGTAGCGATCAATTGTATGCGTGCCGCATTCGTTTTTTTCATCTTGTATTCTCCAATCGAAGCGTGTATGCATATAAGTATATTTTGGAAACACAGTCTTGTCAAGGTTTGAAATTTGTGCTAGTATAAGTGAAAGTCGTTACCGGGAGGAAAGAAAGTATGCGTATTGTTGTGAAGGTTGGTACTTCTACATTGGCTCATGCCACGGGACATCTCAATATCCGCTGTGTGGAAGCCTTGTGTAAGGTGCTTTCCGATTTAAAAAATTCCGGTCATGAGATAATTCTGGTTTCGTCCGGTGCCATCGGTATGGGCGTAGGTAAATTGAACCTGCGCGAGCGTCCGTCAGACATGCCGACAAAGCAAGCGGCAGCTGCTGTCGGTCAATGCGAGCTCATGTATACATACGATAAACTCTTTTCGGAATATAATCATACAGTGGCGCAAATCCTGTTGGTGGGTGCTGACGTGGAGGACGAAGTGCGGTATCAACATTTCACAAACACCTTATTTAGACTGTTGGAACTTGGTGTTTTGCCCATCGTAAACGAAAATGACACCGTCTCCACCGAAGAGATCGGTATCGGAGACAATGATACCTTAGGTGCTATTGTCGCGACCAGCGTTCACGCCGATTTGCTTGTGTTGCTTACCGATATTGACGGTTTGTACACTGCTGACCCGCATAGTGATCCAAATGCAAAACTGATCCCGATTGTAGATGAAATTACCCCTAAGATTACTGCTCTTGCCGCAGGAAAAGGGAGTGCTCTTGGTACCGGCGGTATGATCACCAAACTGCGTGCTGCTGAAAGATGTATGAAAAACGGTTGCGATACCGTGATTGCTCATGGCGCACATCCGGATATTCTTTATGATATTCTGGACGGAAAACCCTGCGGCACACGCTTTATCGCTAAGGAGTGATCGCTTTGACAACACAAGAAATTTTGTTGGCGGCAAAGGAAACCTTGCCGTCGGTTGCGGAAACATCTGCCGATAAAAAGAATGAAGCACTCTATGCGATGGCAGAGGCGCTGATCAGTTCGGAAGATGCGATACTCGCGGCAAATGCCGCGGATATGGAAGCTGCAAAAGGTACCGTACCGGATGTGATGTTGGATAGACTGGAGCTATCCCATGATCGTATCGTCGCGATGGCGGAGGGCATACGACATGTCGCTGCATTACCTGATCCCACCGGCAGACTGATACAGCGCACCGAGCGCGCAGATGGGCTTATCATTGATAAAATAGCGGTGCCCATCGGTGTGATCGGTATCATTTATGAAAGCCGTCCCAATGTGACTGCAGATGCAGCGGCATTAGCTGTTAAAAGTGGTAACGTCTGTGTTTTGCGTGGAGGCAAGGAGGCTTTCCAATCCGCAAATGCGATCGTAACCGCTTTGCAAGCAGGTCTGACCGCATGCGGCTTGCCGAAAACCATGGTGCAGCTTATCCAGGATATTTCCCGCCAAAGTGCTAATGAGATGATGAAAGCCAACGGCTTGATCGATATGCTCATCCCGCGCGGTGGGGCGGGTCTTATTCGTGCTTGTGTAGAAAACGCAACCGTGCCCTGCATTCAGACCGGAACGGGAATTTGCCATATTTTTGTGGAAAAGACGGCTGATTTGGATATGGCACTTAATATTATTGAAAACGCCAAGACCAGTCGCCCTTCGGTCTGCAACGCAGCAGAGGTCTGTCTTGTGGATAACGCTATCGCAAACGCATTTTTGCCGCGCTTACAACAGCGTTTGACCGTTGCCCAAACAGAGAAGGGGAAAGTACCGGTAGAACTGCGCCTGGATACTAAGGCTGCTCAAATTATTAATGGTACTATAGCTGAGGATGCGGATTTTGATACGGAATTCCTTGACTATATTTTGGCGGTGAAGGTGGTGGAGGATACCGCGGATGCGATCAGACATATCCGCCGGCATTCCACCGGACACAGCGAAGCGATCCTGTCGAGCAGTGATGCTGCAATACGCGCTTTTACAGCTGGTGTAGATAGCTCTGCCGTGTATGTGAATGCTTCTACCCGATTCACTGATGGCGGTGAATTCGGTCTCGGTTGTGAAATGGGGATTTCCACACAGAAGCTGCATGCTCGCGGTCCGATGGGGTTAGAGGAATTAACCACATATAAATATGTTATCACCGGCAATGGACATATCCGGTGACGAAGAGGTGAAAAAATGGCAAACATCGGTTTTATCGGCGTCGGCAACATGGGCGGCGCATTAGCAAAAGCTGTATGCAGCGCGGCGGGGGCGCAGTCGGTATATGTAGCGGATTTCTTACCCGAAAAAGCAATTTCACTCGCAAAAGAACTCGGCTGTACGGTTGCTGATAATGAAACTATTGTTAAAACCTGTGAATATATTTTCCTTGGCATCAAACCGCAGGTGTTGAGCGATGTTTTAGAAGAGATAGGGGAGAGCTTAAAGGAAAATCCCCGCGCCGTGCTTGTTTCCATGGCGGCGGGTGTTTCTACTGCAACCATTGAAAATGCAGTAGGGCGTGTGCCGATCATCCGCATCATGCCGAATACGCCCGTCTCGGCTGGGAAAGGTATGATACTGTATACTGCTAATGCTGCTGTCACCGCTGTGGAGGAAATGCATTTTCAACAAATGCTGTCCAAAGCGGGTGTGTTGGATAAGTTGCCCGAAAATCTCATTGATGCCGGTAGTGCGGTTTCCGGTTGCGGTCCTGCGTTTGTATACATGTTCATCGAAGCGTTAGCGGATGGCGGTGTAGCGGCAGGTTTGCCGCGTGATAAAGCACAGCAATATGCTGCGCAGACCGTTTTGGGAGCAGCGGAGTTGTTACTTTCTACCGGCCGCCATCCGGGCGAATTGAAAGATGCGGTATGCAGTCCCGCTGGTAGCACCATTGAAGGGGTGCTCACTTTGGAAAAAGCGGGTTTGCGTGACGCAACAGCCGCGGCTGTAAAGGCTTCTTTTGAACGTACAAAAGAGTTGGGGAAATCTTAATACAGCGTTTTTAGGCTTTTTTGAGTTTTTTTGAAAAAAGACTTGATTTTTTAAAACAAATCTGTTATCATACTGCTGTTGTACTTGAAAAGGAGGTGCAGATCATGGCGAAATGTGATATCTGCGGCAAAAGCGTAGTGTTCGGTATTCAGGTTTCTCACTCTCATCGTCGTTCCAATCGTACCTGGAAACCCAACATCAAAAAAGTAAAGGCTGTCGTGAATGGTTCTCCCAAGAGAATTTATGCCTGCACCCGTTGCTTGCGTTCGGGTAAAGTTACCCGCGCTGTCTAATTGCCGAAATTCTGTTTATAGCAGATTAGAAAAAGAGAAGCCAATGGCTTCTCTTTTTTGCATTTTTATTGCTTTTTGGTTCGGGAAATGTTATATTAAATTGTAGAAGGAGAGGACACTATGAAAAATGCATTCTACGGCGCATTGATGCGCATGAAATATATCACGAGATGGGCACTGATGCGTAACACGCGCCCCGAAAATATCTGTGAGCATTCTTATGACGTGGCAGCATTGACGCACGCTTTGGGGCTGTTGGAAAACACCCGTTTTGGCGGCAACGTTAATGTGGAAAAAGCGGTAATGATCGCGCTCTACCACGATGTGCCGGAGATCTTAACAGGTGATATGCCTACGCCTGTAAAATATGTTAACCCTGCTTTACGCGAGGCGTATAAACAGGTGGAAAAAAGCGCTACGACATCCATTTTGGAATTACTACCGGATGACCTGCGCTCGCAGTACGCAACGGTGTTTTCTCCTGATGACAGTTTGGCTTTTGAAAAACGGTTGGTGAAGGCAGCGGATAAGTTATCAGCGCTGATCAAATGCGAAGAAGAGTTGCGACAGGGAAATACAGAATTCCGCAGTGCAAAAGAAACGACTGAAAAGGCGTTACATGACATGAAAATCCATTCCGTGGAGTGCTTTTTGGAGGAATTTTTGCCGCCTTGTCGTATGACCTTGGATGAACAACAACAATAACAGGTTTTTCTTTTTAAAAAATGAAAAAACATCTTGACGCATACTGTCCGATGTGGTAGAATAACAAAAATATTCAGCCGGCAGTTGCCCGGCTGAACCAGTATATTATTGCAAAGGAGACAAACGACATGGCTTATTACTTCAGTGAACCGTCCCATACCTTCAGCGAGTACCTTTTGGTGCCCGGCTACACCTCTCCGGATTGTATTCCGGCTAATGTTTCTTTGGAAACCCCTCTGGTGAAGTATAAGAAGGGTGAGAAACCGGCAATCAAACTTAACATCCCGCTGGTTTCGGCTATCATGCAGTCTGTCTCTAATGATACGATGGCGATCGCACTCGCCAAAGAAGGCGGCATCTCTTTCATCTACGGTTCTCAGTCCATTGAAGATGAGGCTGCGATGGTTGCCCGCGTCAAAAACTACAAAGCTGGCTTTGTTGTCAGTGACTCCAACCTGACCGAGGATAACACTTTGGCAGATGTATTGGATTTGGTTGAGCGTAATGGTCACAACACCATCGCTGTCACCGATGACGGTACACCTAATGGAAAACTGTGCGGCATTGTGACCGGCCGCGACTATCGTGTCAGCCGCATGGAAATGACCACGAAGGTGAAGGAATTCATGACTCCCTTGGCTCGCCTGATTACTGCACCTGCTACCACCACCCTCAAAGAAGCTAACGACATCATTTGGGATCATAAACTGAATTCTCTGCCGCTGATCGATGAAAACGGTCGTTTGGCGTATATGGTATTCCGCAAGGATTATGCACAGCACAAAGAAAACCCGCAGGAAGTGTTGGATGCGAACAAACGCTATTTGGTCGGCGCAGGCATCAATACGCTTGACTATGAACAGCGTATTCCCGCCTTGGTAGAAGCGGGAGCTGATGTGCTTTGCATCGACTCTTCCGAGGGCTATTCCTGCTGGCAGGCACAAACCCTTAAATTTGTCCGCGAGAAATACGGCGACAGCGTAAAGGTTGGCGCCGGTAACGTAGTCGATCGCGATGGCTTTATGTTCCTCGCGGAGGCGGGTGCTGACTTTATTAAGGTCGGTATCGGCGGCGGCTCTATCTGTATCACCCGTGAGCAGAAAGGCATCGGCCGCGGTCAGGCAACCGCGCTTATCGATGTTGTCAATGCCCGTAACGAATACTTCGAAAAGACCGGCATTTATATTCCGGTTTGCTCTGATGGTGGTATTGTGCATGATTATCACATGACCTTGGCTCTTGCGATGGGCGCTGACTTTATCATGCTCGGTCGTTATTTCGCCCGCTTTGATGAAAGCCCCACCAATAAGCTCAACATCAATGGTACTTACGTGAAAGAGTACTGGGGTGAAGGTTCCAACCGCGCCCGCAACTGGCAGCGTTACGACCTCGGCGGTAAAGCAAAGCTTTCGTTTGAAGAAGGCGTCGACTCTTATGTTGAGTATGCAGGTCCGCTGCGTGATAATGTGGCAAAGAGCCTTTACAAGGTGAAATCCACCATGTGCAACTGCGGTGTGACCAATATCCCCGACCTGCAGAGAGATGCGAAAATGACCTTAGTTTCCGCGACCAGTATCGTGGAAGGCGGTTATCACGATGTTATCTTGAAGAGCAGCGCCGGCACACCTTTCGGCAGATAATGAAAAGCAAAAGAGCGATGGATCATAAGATCCATCGCTCTTTCGTTTATGTATTACTCATTCAAACGATAGGAGAGAGTCATCAAACTATCACCCAGATGTACATTTTCCACGATGGCTTCGGGATGCACAAAGTTGATATCATAATGAGAGAAATTCCAAAAACCGCGCACGCCGTTCTGCACCAGTATGTCTACCACTTGTGGTGCAGCTTCTTTTGGAATACACATGATTGCCATTTCCGGCATGTACTCCTTACAGAAGGCATCTAATGTGTCAATGGAAAGCACCTTGAGTTCACCAATCTGTTTGCCGATCACTTCAGGTGCTTTATCGAAAATACCGATGAGGTTGACGCCCTTGCTCTCAAATTTCATCTGCGTTGCCATGGTGCTTCCCATGTTACCGGCACCAATAATGATGGTAGGGGTAAAGTTATACATACCCATGATATGACCGATCTCGTTGTAGAGTTGTTCGACGATATAACCATAACCTTGTTGTCCAAAACCGCCAAAGCAATTGAGATCCTGACGAATTTGCGAAGCGGTCAATCCCATACGAGAAGACAGTTCCCTCGAAGAGATACGTTCAATACCGTTTTCTTTCAAATCATACAAAAAACGGTAATAACGCGGAAGTCGCCGTATGACCGACATGGAAATATTTTCATTTTTTGCCATACGCTATCACCTTTGTTTCGTTGAATTTTAGGCGTTGTTGCGGGTATAATCCAACAAACCGCCGGCAAGCAAGAGTTCAATCTGCCGCTCGGAGAAGTTGTTGTTTAACGCGTAAGTCTCGCCAGTGGTTTCGTTTTTGAGTTCAATAGGCAAGCCTTTTTCTACGCGGCTTCTGATATCCGGCAGAGAAAGTGTATCGCCGAGCGAGATGCGATCATAATCGTTTTCATCTACAAACGTGAGCGGTAGGATACCGGCATTGATGAGGTTTGCTACATGAATACGAGCAAAGGACTTCACCACAACCGCTTTGATGCCGAGGTGGAGAGGCGCAAGTGCTGCATGTTCGCGAGAGCTGCCTTGACCGTAGTTAACACCGCCGATGATAATACCCTTGCCGGCTTCTTTACAGCGTGCGGGGAAATCCTCGTCACAGCGAGTGAAACAATGCTCGGAAATAGCAGGAATATTAGAGCGCAGCGGCAAAATTTTAGCACCCGCCGGCATGATGTGGTCGGTGGTGATATTATCGCCGACCTTGAGTAATACGTCGGCCGTGATCGTATCGGCGAGCGGTGCGGTCTGCGGGAAGGGTTTGATATTGGGACCACGCAGAATTTCAACGTTATCCATTTCTGCAACCGGTGCGGGTGACACGATCATGTTATCGTTGATCATAAAGGAAGTAGGCATAGAAACCTGCGGTGCATCGCCCATTTTGCGCGCATCGGTGAATACACCGGTGAGAGCGGAAACTGCCGCCGTCTCAGGGCTGACGAGATATACACCTGCGTCAGCAGTGCCGGAACGACCTTCGAAGTTACGGTTAAAGGTGCGCAGAGAAACACCGCCGGAGTTGGGAGACTGTCCCATACCGATGCAAGGACCGCAAGCACATTCCAGAATACGCGCGCCGGCAGCAATCATATCGGCAAGTGCGCCGCATTCTGCGAGCATGTTATATACCTGTTTGGAACCAGGTGCGATAGAAAGGCTCACATCCGGATGCACGGTCTTGCCCTTTAAGATTGCAGCAACTTTGAGCATGTCGTACAAAGAGGAATTGGTACAAGAACCAATACAGCACTGATCCACTTTGATTTCGCCGATCTCCTCCACTGATTTTACCGCGTCGGGGGAGTGGGGACAAGCGGCAAGCGGTTTGAGCGCAGTAAGATCAATGGTAATGACCTCATCGTACTCTGCATCTGCATCAGGCAGGATCTCTACCCAGTCTTTTTCTCGTCCTTGTGCCTTCATAAAAGCGCGGGTGATATCATCCGAGGGGAAGATAGAGGTGGAAGCGCCGAGCTCAGCGCCCATATTAGTGATGGTAGCGCGTTCCGGCACAGACAAAGTTTTCACACCTTCACCTGCATATTCGATGATCTTGCCGACACCGCCCTTTACAGACATTCTGCGTAAAACCTCGAGAATGATATCTTTAGCGGCAACCCACGGCTGTAATTTGCCGGTGAGTTCGACCTTTACCATTTTCGGCATGGTGATGTAGTATGTCCCGCCGCCCATTGCAACGGCAACATCCAAGCCGCCTGCACCGAATGCCAGCATACCGATACCGCCGCCGGTAGGGGTGTGGCTGTCAGAGCCGATAAGGGTCTTTCCCGGAATACCAAAACGCTCCAAATGCACCTGATGGCAGATGCCGTTGCCGGGACGGGAAAAGTATAAACCATGTTTTTTACAGACAGACTGGATATACCGATGGTCATCGGCGTTTTCAAAACCGGTCTGCAAAGTGTTATGGTCGATATAAGCCACCGAAAGTTCTGTTTTTACACGCGGAATACCCATAGCTTCAAATTCAAGGTATGCCATAGTACCGGTAGCATCCTGGGTCAGCGTTTGATCGATGCGCAGACCGATCTCATTACCGGGGGTCATGTCCCCGCTGACAAGATGCGAACGGATAAGTTTTTGAGCAAGTGTATCTGCCATATTTGGTTCCACTCCTAGGTTAAGAATATCTTGTATATTATGGACGATTACGAAGTAATTGTCAAGATTTCTGCGTTATTTTTTCACGTACTTTAAACACAAAAAAGCGCTGTAAACCAAGACTGATCATAAAGAGAAGTGCTTCCACTATAAGCTTTGCAACGGAAAGCGGGATTTTAAGCGCAATATTGAATACCTGCAAAAGCAGATAGTTGAGGAATAAGATCAAAGCCGCAACCGCGTAATATTTAAAAGCGGTAACAAGTATTTTATCTTTGGACTTGAATACCATGCGGCGGTTGATAAGAAAATTACAAAGAGAGCTGACTACACGTGCGATGACAGCACTGTACAGCAAAACCAATTTTTGATCGATGCTAAAACCGCCAAAAATAGCTGCCAAGGTCAAAACCAGCATGTAGTCAATGAGAAAAGCCGCAATGGAAGAACCTGTAAATTTCAGTATACATCCGTAAATACGCGCAGAATCACGTAAAGCGTTGAAGTGGGAAGAGGAATTCTTCTCGTCAAGATATACGGTTTGAATGTGTACTTCTCGTATAGGGATGTGTAGTTCGGCGGCACCAAGCAGCATATTCATCTCATATTCATATCGCTCACCCTTGAGAGATAGTAATTTTGGGATATACTTGACAGAAAAAGCACGCAGACCGGTTTGGGTGTCATGGATCATGACACCGCTTGCCAATGCAAAAACGTAGCGGGTGATGGTATTGCCAAACATACTGCGCAGTGGCACCTTTCCGCTAAAACAGCGAGATCCCAGTATTAACGCATTTGGATTAGCATTCAGTTCATCACACACCCGTAAAACATCCGGCAGCAGATGCTGTCCATCTGCATCTACTATCACAACACCTTCAGTTTCCGGAAAATGTTCTTGTATGTAGGTCATACCGGTTTTCATCGCGCGACCTTTACCTTGATTAACTTCATGCTTTAAAAGAGTGACAGCGTGGGGGAGTTGTGCAAAAACAGCGTCTTTTTCAGGCGCACTACCGTCATTGACCACCACAATGGTAAAATCTGTTTCCGAGATAAAACGGTTTACCAGTTTCAGCAGCTGTTCATCCGGTTGATACGCCGGAATTAAAACAATCATAAGCCTGCCTCGCTTTCGCACGAATTGTATCGAATAGTATACCATAAAAAATCGTTTTTGTCGACACTTTCGTAACAGGATTTGCTTTTTCGTAAAATTTGGTTTATACTATTTTTGCTTTTTAGTAAATAATTCCTTAACGCCGATATACAGCAGTACAAAACCAAAAGCTTTGTGTAGCAACTCCGTGTCAATTTTACTGCTGATCAGCGCCGCAATAACAGAGAGCGGGATACCGGCGACCAGGCAAAGCCAAACCGCTCGCCACACAATGCGTTTTTCACGAATATGGGTGACAAGTGCCGCAGGAGCGCATCCTGTAAAGTATAAAAGATTTACACCGCCTGCTGTGTACTGGTCCACACCTCCGAACACGGTGAGATATAAAACGAGCAGCGAACCGCCGCCTACGCCGAAGCCGCTGATGATGCCGGTTGCGAAACCTACGAGAATATCCAAAAAGTCCATGCTTCCACCTCAAAAAAACAGTGTGCGAACCGCGCCGTATAGAATGAGTAAGCCGAACAGACGATGTAGCCATATTGTTGGAATACGGCGAAATATTTTCCCGCTGACAAGTCCGCCCAATATACCGCCTACGACAAATGGTAAACCAATAGAAAAGATATTTTCTCCGCGTATCAGAAAGACGATCAAGGATGCGATTGACAACGGAAAAATAACCGCAACAGAGGTAGCAAATGCTTTTTTCTCTTCCATTTTTGCCAGGCTAATAAATAGGGGTACTAAAAACAGTCCTCCGCCTGCACCGAACACACCGTTCGCGGTACCTGCCAAAGCGCCGATAAAAGGATATTTCCAATACTCGCTTTTTGATTTGTTTTCCATACGTTTCACCCGTTTTAGTGTGAACATAAACGGGTATAAAATACATGAAAGGATGTATGTAAATGGCTGATGTGCAGAAAATCCGCTACGGCATTGTTGGTAGCGGATGGATCGTGGATTCCATGATTGAAGGCGCAAAACAATATGCAAATTTGGAGTTAACAGCGGTATATTCCCGCACTAAAGAACGTGCGGAAGTTTATGCAGCACAGCACGGTGCAAAATATACATTTACTTCCCTCGAAGAAATGGCTATGTCAGATGTAATTGATATGGTTTACATTGCCAGTCCCAACCGCTTGCATATAGAGCAGACAAAGATATTTTTGAAGAACGGAAAACATGTGTTGTGCGAAAAACCCATGACCGCTTTACCGGAAGAATTAACAGAAGCTTACGCACTTGCCGAACAAAATGGATGTTTACTTACCGAAGCGATCATGCTACTGTTTCAGCCGCAGTTGCAAATTCTTAAAGATGCTATAAAAAAGCTTGGAAACATATCGCTTGCGCATTTTGATTTTTCACAGCTTTCGTCTAAATATCCTGCGTATGAAAAAGGGGAGATTCCCAATATTTTTAATCCGGAACTGGAGACGGGCACATTACAAGATCTTGGTGTTTATTGCGTATATCCGGCGCTGCTGTTATTTGGCAAACCGCAAATGATTACCGCATCAGCCAGTTTTCTGCGTACCGGTGCAGATGCTGCGGGTGCTTCTATTTGGCAATATCCCGACAAGCAGGTTGTTTTGACCTATTCCAAAATCGGGCAAGCGGTAGCACCTTCCGAAATCGTCGGTGATAAGGGAACTGTGACCGTTTCTTCCATTTCAAAATTGGAAGATATCACGCTGTATTTGAACGGTGAACAACCGCAAAAGTTGTGGACAGCTGAGGATAAATCGACCTTGATGGGTAGAGAGATTGAAACATTTGCCGAATGGATAATAAATGGAAAGACACCTGCTTATGAGTACCATAAACAGATGTCTTTGGATTCGACAGAATATCTGTATCGCACACGTAAAGCAGCCAATATCAGGTTCCCTCGCGATATTTGATCATACCGCAGGTGAATTCCTGCCCGCAGGGCGTCGGAATAGACAGCAGTCCACCGTAAAGGTTGCTTGCTTTACACTCGAAATCGAATATTTCTTTTGAAAAAGCGTCGGCAGGCGGCTGCGTCACATCGGTGAACAGCGGCAGTGAGGCGCTTTTTTGTATTTTGGACAAAAGGGGAATACCGCTTTCACGCATACCGAGTATACGGATGTACGGTGGCTGTTGTTTTTCCCACTCCGGCTTTATGCCGAGAAACGCAGCGGATAGTATGCGGTGCAACCGCGTTAAAGGATAACGCTTTGTTTTTACGGCTTGCAACACAGCATCGACAGAGGGTTGTTGTTGAATTGCGCTAAACAAGCGGTTTTCCAATCCCTCACTGACACCGGGCATGACGGCGATCTCCTCTTTGGACAGTCTGCGCAGATGGGAAAGTAGTATCCTATCCGCGGTACGAGTGTCGGTCAAACAATGGCCGTTATCATAAGCTATTTGCAATATTTTTGCTGCTTCTGACGGTATAAACTGCATAGCGCTTTTGATATCCCCGGTATACATAAGCGTGCGAATATGGCTTGCAGAAGTGATATCTCCGTTTTGATTGGCGGTATTATGTGCAGCGCCTTCTCGTTTTATTGTAAATGGTATAATAGATGAGTCCAGCTTCAAAAGTGCTTTGCAGTACTCTAACCCCAAAGTATTGTTAGGTGTTTCCAAAAGTGCAGCCGCCTTTGCGCCTAAGCTGCATTCCACCGTTTGTTGCAAAGCGGCTGCATACGGAACACCGGTATCTAAAATTTTATGCAACTGTTCTGAAAAAGCAGGTACTTGCATGCATAAGGCGATTTTCTGTAAGTCAGTGGCATCGCCGCATTCGCTGCCAAAACTAATGGTATCCACACACCCCATATTATGCAACAAGGAAACACCGCCGTATGCAAAGCCTTCTGCTGAAGCGCACGCCCATGGTTGTGGTAATTCTACCACCAAATCGGCACCGCACGCCAACGCCATGCGGGTGCGGTCTGCCTTTGAAAGCAGTGCTGCCTCTCCGCGTTGGGTGAAATTACCGCCCAAAACCACAATAATAAGAGAAGCCCCTGCAGCGCGCGAAGCGGCTATATGATACGCATGCCCTTTGTGAAAAGGGTCGTATTCCGCTATTATACCGGTAATTTTCATAAAAAATCTCCTCTGTTGACAATAAACACTTGAAAAGCATGGAAAAAGAGTATATAATCATCTGTGACAGAATTCCAATACTGTTATTATACAATAAAAATTTCCTTTTGGGAAGATGGAGGATAAAAAATGAAGGTATTAGTTATCAATGCCGGCAGTTCTTCGCTGAAATATCAGCTAATCGACATGAACGGCGAAAAAATGCTTGCAAAAGGTGTTTGCGAGCGTATCGGTGATGGCGGTATCATGACCCACAAAACCAGCGACGGTTATGTGAACAAGGTAGAGATCGATATGCCCGACCACACCGTTGCTTTCGAGCAGGTGAAAAAGGCGCTCACCTCCGGTGACGGCAAGGTTATCGGCGATCTGTCCGAAGTGGCTGCTATCGGTCATCGCATCGTGCAGGGTGGCGATAAATTTGACAAGTCCGTCAAGGTAACTCCCGCAGTTATCGATGCGATCGAGGAACTGGCTTCCTTGGCACCGCTGCATAACATGGCACATGTCCAGGGTATCCGCGCTGCTATCGCTGCTTTCGGCGAAGAGATCCCTCAGGTTGTCGTATTTGATACCTCTTTCCATCAGACCATGCCCGCGGAAGCGTATATGTTCGGTGTACCGTATGAGTACTATGAGAAATATGCTGTGCGTCGCTATGGTTTCCACGGCACTTCTCACCGCTTTGTCAGTGCGCGTTGCTGCGAACTGCTCGGCAAAACCGAAGGCACGCGTATCATTACCTGCCACATCGGTAACGGCGCCTCCATTTCTGCTATTAAGGATGGCAAATGTATTGATACTACCATGGGTCTTACTCCTCTGGACGGCATGCTGATGGGAACCCGTTGCGGCTCTATCGATCCTTCCGTTGTTACATACATTATGGAGAAAGAGAACCTCACCCCCAAGCAAATGGATGATCTCATGAACAAGAAATCCGGTATGCTCGGCATCTCTGGTTTCTCCGGTGATGACCGTGACCTTCGTGCCGCTATCTCCGATCCTGCACACCCGTATCATGACCGCGCTGAACTCTTCTGGAAAATGCGTAGCTATCAGCTGGCTAAGATTGTCGGCGGTTATGTTGCTGCACTTGGCGGTTTGGATGCGATCGTGTTTACCGCCGGTATTGCGGAAAACTGCGAAGAGATCCGCGAGGATGTCATCAATTCTCTGTCCTATCTCGGTGTGAAATTGGATGCTGCTGCAAACCATTCCCGTGGCGAAGAGGTGGAGATCACCACTGCCGATTCTACCGTACGCGGCTTTGTGATCCCGACCAACGAGGAACTGGTTATTGCTCGCGATACGCTGGCACTGGTCAACGCATAAGTCATACAAAAAGCAAAACCGTCCGCTTGATTAAGCGGACGGTTTTTTGTTGGGTCATTTTGCTTAGTCGTTGTGGCTGAGTACTTCTGCACGTCTCCGGAAGAAAAGGGAGATGCACCAAAGTCCTGCGATGGCAACCAGTGTAAAGATGATGCGGCTGATAAGGGAATCCGCACCGCCAAAAAGCCAGGACACAATATCAAATTGAAAGAGTCCAACGCTTCCCCAGTTGATCGCACCGATCACGACCAGTAGCAAAGCCAGTCTGTCCAGCATATCATTCACCCCACTTAAGCGTGACAGTGGAGAAGAAAATTTCTCCACCGCTAGTATGTGAGGAAACGCTGCGCTTATGCGTGGAAAACTGAATTTTTTAATCACAATAAATCGGGAACTTTTCACAAAGAGCAATAACCTCTTTGGTGATGCGTTCTTGATTACCTTCAAAATCGCGAACAACGTCGGCGATCCACTTAGCAATCATTTTCATTTCGGCTTCGCCGAATCCGCGAGAGGTAACAGCTGGTGTACCCAAACGCACACCACTGGTCACAAAGGGACTCTGAGGATCATTTGGAACGGTATTCTTGTTAGCAGTGATATGCACAGCATCCAGACGATGCTCAAGCTCTTTACCGGTGATATCGGTGTTACGAAGATCCAAAAGCATCAGATGGTTATCTGTACCGCCGGAAACGATTTCAAGACCTTCTGCAATCAAGGCTTCGGATAGCACCTTTGCATTTTTGACGATATTTTTCTGATATTCTTTGAATTCATCGGTCAATGCTTCACCAAGCGCCACCGCTTTGGCAGCAATAATGTGCATCAAAGGACCACCCTGAATACCGGGGAAGATCGCCTTGTCGATTTGCTTGGCCAGTTCTTCTTTACAGAGGATCATACCGCCGCGAGGACCACGCAGTGTTTTATGGGTGGTAGTGGTCACTACATCGGCATAGGGGACGGGAGAGGGATGCAGCCCCGCTGCAACCAAGCCTGCGATATGTGCGATATCCACCATGAGATATGCACCCACCTCATCCGCAATAGCACGGCATTTCTCAAAATCGATCACGCGGGCATAGGCGCTGGCGCCGGCAACAATAAGTTTCGGTTTGCACTCCAAGGCGATTTTACGCATCTCGTCATAATCGATACGACCGGTTTCTTCATCCACACCGTAGGGAACAATGTTGAAGTATTTACCGGAAATATTGACGGGAGAACCATGGGAAAGGTGACCGCCGTGTGCAAGGTTCATACCCATTACAGTATCACCGGGCTGCAACAGCGCGAAGAAAACAGCGAGATTGGCACTGGCACCGCTATGGGGCTGTACGTTCGCATGTTCTGCACCAAACAGCTTACAAGCGCGTTCTCTGGCAATATCTTCCACTTCATCAACATGTACACAACCGCCGTAATAGCGCTTGCCCGGGTATCCTTCAGCATATTTATTAGTCAAAACGCTGCCCGCTGCCAATAACACCGCTTTGGAAACGATGTTTTCGGAGGCGATCAGCTCAATGTTATGCTGCTGACGGCTGAATTCTCTTTCACATGCGGCGAATACCGCAGGATCAAATTGTTTGAGTTCATCTGTAAACATAGTTTTTTGGTCTCCTTTACATAAATATACATCTCTTATTATACAGATAAAATGTGATTTGTCAAAGCATTTCTTCACAAAATGTGTTTTTTCGTGCGATACCGATATTGCAATTTAAGGTTTACGGGTGTATACTGATATTTCAGAGAAAGGAAGTATGATAGTATGACCAAAATAGATATCTTTTCCGGCTTTTTGGGGGCAGGAAAAACCACCCTTATCAAAAAACTTATCAAAGAAGCGTATGCAGGTGAAAAATTAGTGCTGATCGAAAACGAATTCGGTGAAATCGGTATCGACGGCGGATTTTTACAAGATGCAGGCATCAATATTACCGAAATGAACTCCGGCTGTATTTGTTGCAGTTTGGTGGGTGATTTCAGCAAAGCACTTGTTAAAGTATTGGAGGAATATACGCCGGACCGTGTTCTGATAGAGCCGTCAGGTGTCGGAAAACTCAGCGATGTCATTCGCGCGGTGCAGGATATTCATGCGAAGGATGTACAGCTCAATAGTTTCACCGCCGTTGTAGATGCCAAAAAATGCAAAATGTATATGAAGAATTTCGGCGAATTCTTTAACGACCAGATCGCGCATGCAAACGCTATCGTACTTAGTCACACCGATGGTATGGATGAGCATAAATTGGAAGCGTGCGTAGCACTTGTTCGTGAGAAAAACGCTGCTGCAACCGTTATCACAACGCCGTGGTCACAACTGAATGGTGAACAGATCGTAGCGGCAATGGAGCATAAAAACACCTTATCCAATGAGTTGGCTGAACTTCTCCAAACTGCCGAAACCTGTCCTGTTTGCGGTGAACATCATGAGCACCATCATCACCACGAGCACGAACACCACCATGAACATGAACATCACCATCACGATGAAACGTGCGAATGTCATCACGAGCACCATCATCACCACGAGCATGAACACCATCACCATGATGGCGAAGAGTGTTGCTGCCATCACGATCACGACCATGAGCATGAGCACGGGCATCATCACCATCATCATGCAGATGAGGTGTTTACAAGCTGGGGCAGAGAAACCGCAAAAACCTTTGCAGTAGATGAACTGAAAAATATGGTATCCGCCTTGGAAGAAAGTGAGCGGTTTGGCATGGTGTTACGTGCAAAGGGTATTGTTGCCGGTAAAGACGGCAAATGGTTGCATTTTGACTATGTTCCAGGAGAGACGGATGTGCGCGAGGGTTGTGCCGATGTGACCGGCAGACTTTGCGTTATCGGCGCTAATATCAATGAACAAGCACTTGCAATACTGTTTGGAGTTGAGGAGTAAGTATGGAAGTACCGGTATATGTTTTCAGCGGCTTTTTAGAGGCCGGTAAAACACGATTTATTCAAGAGACACTAGAAGATAAACGCTTCAATGCCGGTGATCGCACGCTGCTTTTGCTGTGTGAGGAAGGGGAAGAGGAATACGATCCGACCCGCTTTTCTTCGCCGTATGTGTATATGCAGGCTGTGGAAGACCCCTCGGAGTTGACAGAGGCAAACTTAACCGCGTGGCTCAAACAGAACCGTTGTTCGCGTGTGATTGTCGAGTACAACGGCATGTGGCTTTTAGCAGCTTTGTTTGACAACATGCCGAAAAACTGGGTTATCTACCAAGAGTTTATGTTTGCGGATGCCAATACCTTTTTGACTTATAACGCCAATATGCGTTCTTTGGTAGTGGATAAGCTGAACACCTGCGAATTGGTGGTATTTAACCGCTACACAGACGCAGTGGATAAAATGGCATTGCATAAGATTGTGCGCGGCACCAGTCGCCGTGCGGATATTGCATACGAATCTCCCGAAGGCGAAGTGGAATATGATAATATTGAAGATCCTCTGCCGTTTGACGTGAACGCACCGGTCATCACCGTGGAGGATACCGATTATGCATTATGGTACCGCGACATGGGTGAAAACATGGATGCCTATGATGGTAAAACCGTTTGCTTTAAAGGCATCACTTTAAAGGAAAAACAATTACCCGACGGTGGATTTGTAATCGGCAGGCACGTGATGACATGCTGCGCTGATGATATTACCTTTGCGGGATTGGTTGCGAACTCGCAAAGCGGCTCTATTACCGACAAAGAGTGGGTAACAGTGACGGCGGAGATTAAAATCGTAAATCATCCCTTGTACGGTCGTCGAGGACCCGTTTTGACGGTTACTGCGCTCAAAAAGAGTGAGCCTCCTGCGCAAGAGGTTGCAACATTTTTTTGAATTTTAAAAAAGCTCCGAACAAAATCTGTTCGGAGCTTTTTGTTATAATACGTTGTTTTGTATATATTTTTTGATCGCTTCAAAAGATTGATCACTGATATCGTGTTCAATCTTACAAGCATCTTCACCGGCAACTGCCGGTTCCACACCAAGCTTTATCAAAAACTGTGTCAGTAATGTATGTCGTTCGTAAATCTTTTCAGCAATTTCACGACCTACATCGGTGAGAGAGAGGTGTCCGTCAGTATCAGACACAACATATCCGCCATCTTTCAGCAGTCCTACAGCACGACTGACGCTGGGCTTAGAAAAACCCATGTGCTCACCGATATCAATCGCGCGAACACCACCGCCTTTTTTAGAAAGTACCAATATTGTTTCAAGATACATTTGTCCTGATTCTTGTAAATGCATACTTTATGCCTCCAAAAGCTTCAATGAAAATAGTATAGCACATTTCTTTTATGTTTTCAAGAAATTTAAAGCGAAAGTGCATAGCCTACTCTGTGTTTGAAGCACCAATAGATAAATGTGTGCAAAAATTTTGTGTATAAACATTTTTCGATATACACAAATCGACTTGGATAATTTATATTATTATAAATGATGCCATTTTTGAGGAGGATGCTTATGAAGCGTATAGATGTTGTTGCTGCCGGCGTGATAGTCGATGGAAAAACCTCTTGTTCGACCGCTTACCGCTACCGGTGATAAGACTGAGAACAACAATGCGTTTGAGTTTTTTGACAGCCGCGATATAGAGATAAAAGACTTCACCTTTACAACCGATAACCACGTTAATTGCGCAGGTCGTATTATCGCTACCGATGTAGAGAATACAACCTATTACGTAAAAATCGATGATGCATTTCCCATGACCGGCTGGGAACACCTTTGGGGGTCTAACACCTGTGATGAAGAAGGCACCCCAAACTATCATCTGGATACATACGATAAGATCACCAGAGAGAATATCGCCCTTGAAAACGGCGAAGAACGCTTGAAGATCTCCGGTGTGCGTTATAAATTATTGGAAAATAGTTGGGCGGAAGAAGGGGACGTACTGATCGTTTACGATCGCGATACCTTGATTGAAAAAGGTAGAATTACTGTTAAATCCTATGAGGACGGTTTCGTTGTTATTGCTGATCACACCGGTGAATACGGTGTAGGGGATGTGCTCGCTAACGACGCCTATTTTGCTTCCGTGGAATTGGAAAATTGCGAAGTACGGGATACCCGCGCTCGTGGCTTCTTATTGCAGAGCCGCAATGTCACGGTGGATAACTGCCGCGTATATGGTATGGCGTTGCCGGCCATTATCATGGCGCCCGACCTCAATTATTGGTATGAAGTCGGCCCGTCCGATAACGTGGAAATTCGCAACTGCCACTTCGAAAAATGCAGTCACGCACCGCGCAGTGCAAACCTCGGCGCAGTAGTGGTGAAAGCGTCACACGATGCCGATTTTTCCGCTCACCCCGCCGGTGTACACACCAACATTCGCCTGCTCGGCAATACCTTCAAAAATTGCGGTAACAGCGGTATTTATGTCACCGCCACCAAAGGGCTTGAAGTGCGCGACAACCATTTTGAGAATTGCTCTTGCAGTCGCTTTGATGAAATAACCCCCGGTATCGATTGTGATATTTCGGTGCGCAACAGTGAAAATATCCTGGTTGCCGGTAATATAACCAATAAAGATACCAACTTATTGGTTCATACAGACAATTGTAGCGAAGTTACGCTCTGTCAAGAATAATTGTATAAATTAAAACCGCTTTGTGGCATCTGCTTTATGCAGTGTTCGCAAAGCGGTTATTTATTTACGGCTGATTAACGACCCCGATAAATAAAGGGAGACCGCCGCTGCCGGTAACAGCAAAGACAAACGGACGATTTAAGGTGAAATCCACCTCATCCGGCGGCGGACCGCCGGTACCGTCCATCATCATGACGGTGAATGCCGCTGCAGTACAGCCTTCCTCATCGATCATCACACGTGCCGCGTGTTTGGCTTCGGAAACAAATATCCCATCTGTATCCTCGGTCATGGGCGTAAAATCCGATTTTTGCGGATTGAAAACATTATTCACGCCAAGCGTTTGCAGTCCATCCTTTAAATCTATGTCAGAAGATACATCGAATTTCGGCACCGAGAGATTAACGGTGACATATTTTTGGTTACTCCATTTATCTCCGGCGAGTAAAAACTCCATTGTTTGCGCGTCTTCAAGCAACTTATCCACACTGACACCTTCATCCGGCAGAATGAACCACATTTCGCCGCCCGAATTGATCTGTTGTGATGTAGCAGTGAAATCCTCTCCCCAAAAATAGACTTTTCCCATAGATTGCTTCATAAATTCGCAAGTAACGTCCTTGTTTGGGGCATGGAAGGTTTCCGTAACGGTATGACCTTCAGAAAAAGGATTGGTCCATTTCGCCTGGAAGGATATGGTAGTAGTGAGACTCAAAATCGTCTCTGCTGACATTTCGATTGCAGAGATTTGTTCTTTGAGAATGCCACCCGTCTGTGCATCCATCCAATTTTGTAAAGCGGTGTTAAAATCAGCCGATCCC
This sequence comes from Acutalibacteraceae bacterium, assembly GCA_045638005.1. Taxonomy (GTDB): domain Bacteria; phylum Bacillota; class Clostridia; order Oscillospirales; family Acutalibacteraceae; genus URNF01. Next base: position 31,615 of record JAZUAN010000046.1, read on the forward strand.
ATCTCACCTTGATAGGAGGAAGCGTAATAGATAGACGCCAGCTTTTCAAGTGTGTCTTTTTTAAAAGTGAAGTCTTTATTCATCCAAAGGGAAGACGCAAGTTTGCTACTGATGATACCGTCCTGCCGGTAGGTAGCATTCCAAAGTGCGGATGCTGTTGTACGCAATGCTTGGATATTATCAGCTCCGGTAAGCTCTAAAATCTGCTTACGGCTTTCGCCGTCGGTCAACTCAGCCAGCATAGCCAGCGCCATATATACGTTAAGCGGAGAATAAATACGGTTTTTATCGTTGTCAACATTTAAAAAAGTCGGAATACTGGTTTTTAAATAATCGTTCAAACTGTCAATTTTCGGCGTGCCGGAAACAATCTCACTACGTTCCGCAGACCAAAGATCTTGTGCGGCATTATAGGCATCCCAATCGGTTTCGCCGTTTTCATCTGTGAAATCCTCCGTGCGTGGATATTGCACCCTTTCGGGATATACGGCTTCCGTAACCGCATAGCTGTGTATCAGCGAGGGTTGGCCACCGTCACTCGGCCAAAACACAGCACCTGTGATGATGGAAAAGACCACCACGGCAACAATCGGTAACAGCCATTTCCTGCGGTTTTTTCTTCTCTTTTGCGCAGTATGCAGATATGCCCCTTCAATAAATTCATCTTTTATATCTGTGATACCGTCATATAATTCTTCCTTTTTCATAAGGCAACTCCTTCCTTTAAAAGAGCTGTTTTGAGACTTTTTCGCAAACGCAGCATGCGTTGTGCCATCTGTCCTGCAGTGCAGCCGTATATGGATGCAAGATCCTTGATAGCATCCCCGGCCCAATAGCGCCGCACAAACAAGCTTCGTTCATCTTCTGATAATGCGCACAGCCAATCGTTGATGATTTTTGCAAGCTGCTTACGTTCAAAAGTCAACTCCACATTTTCATTTGACGGCAGACAGTCTTCGAGTTCTGACAGAAGAACCATCAAACCGCCATCTCGTTTTTGTGCCTGATTTTTGCGAAAACGGTCGATGGAAAGATTGCGCACAATACGCCCTAAAAACGAGCGAAGAGAGATAGGATATGCGGGCGGCATTGCCTCCCACGCGGCGTGATAGGTATCCGCAACACATTCCTCGGCATCTTGCTGTATTTCCAAAAGATTGCGGGCAATATGATGGCAAAAAGCGCCGTATTTCCTGTCGGTTTCACTAATCGCATCCTCATCGCGTAAATGGTACAGAGCAATGATTTGGGAATCCTCCATCGTTTTCCCTCCTTTATGGTCACAAAAAATAATCTCAGAAGGTCCTTCCACTAATATAGTCGTAAAAAGAAAGTAAATATTGCCACAAATTGTCAAAATTATAAATTCAGTATATCGCGTGTTGGTTTTACCGTCAATATTCGTTTGATAAAAGCCGGTATCCGTTGACTTTTATGGAAAAAAGCGGTAAAATATGCTTCTGTAGGATACGTTATATTCATCATCGTGTGTTACATACTGTTTTATATTAGGTTTGTGAGTACATCTTGTAATTTAGACGGAGAGTGTATATGCAAGAACACGTGTTACTGATTATGAATCCTTGCGCGGGACAAAAGCGCGGCAAACGATATTTAGCGGATATCTTATGTCTTTTTCGCAAGCATGGATATATTACTACCATTTTCATGACCGAACAGCCCGGAGATGGCACTAAACTGGTCAAGCAGTTTGGCGGCGGCATGGATAAAATCGTCTGCATCGGCGGAGACGGCACGTTTAATGAAGTAGTTTCCGGTGTGTTGGAGGCGAAGCTTACTGTGCCGATCGGCTATATTCCCGCCGGCAGCACCAATGATTTTGCGAGCAGCTTAAAACTGCCGAAAAACATTTTGAATGCCGCTGAAAAAATCGTAAACGGAACACCGCGTAACGTAGATATAGGTCGCTTTGATGATCGTTATTTTTCTTATGTTGCTTCTTTTGGCGCGTTTACCAAAGCGTCCTATTCGACTCCGCAGAATGTGAAAAACGCTTTAGGGCATTTGGCATATATTTTGGAAGGCATCAAAGACATTCCTTCTATCCGTCCTTTGCATTTACGGTTTGAAAGCCCGGAACAAACTTTGGAAGGCGAGTACTTGTTCGGTGCTATCAGCAATTCCACCTCCGTCGGCGGCATTTTAACGCTAAATCCCGATGTTGTAGATATCAACGACGGCAGATTTGAACTGCTGTTAGTGAAATCTCCTGCAAACGTTAACGAACTCAACGAGATCATCGTCGCGTTAACAACCCAAAAATACGACTATCCCGCTTTGTCTTTTTGTACCGCGTCCGAAATAAAGGTATATGCACCGGCGGATATGGATTGGACATTAGATGGAGAGCATGCCGCAGGCAAAGCGAATTTTAATGTACAGAATTTGCATAGTGCAATTCAGCTTATCATGTGATTATTCACGGAGGTTTGACCATTGAAAAGGATCGTTACCATACAGGATATATCCTGCGTCGGCAAATGTTCGTTAACAGTAGCATTGCCGATTATATCGGCAATGGGGATTGAAACTGCGGTTGTTCCCACCGCAGTGTTATCCACACATACAGCATTTTCGGGATTTACCTTCCGTGATCTGACCGCTGATATTCCGAATATCAGCAACCATTGGAAACAAGAAAATTTACATTTTGATGCTATTTATACCGGTTATCTCGGTTCTCCCGAGCAGATCGCTTGTGTAGAGGAGATCATAGACAGCTTTGGTGGTACGGATACGCTGGTGGTTGTAGATCCGGTCATGGGGGATAACGGTCGTCTGTACACCGGATTTACAACGGAATTTGCTGCACAAATGGCAATCCTGTGTGCAAAAGCAGACGTTGTTGCACCGAATTTGACCGAAGCGACTGCTTTATTGAATATGCCGTATCCCGAAATGTATGATACCGACTATATTGCCGATGTGTTGCAGCGATTGACAGCGCTCGGCGCTAAAAAGGCTGTATTGACAGGCGTCGTTTTTCCCGATGATGCAGTAGGTGTGATGGCATACGACAGCGAAACCGATACTTATTTTTCCTATTCTCGCGGACGCGTTTCTAAAAATTTCCACGGTACTGGTGATGTATTCGCCAGCACCTTGACCGGTGGGTTGACACACGGTCTATCATTGGAAAAAGCACTGAAACTGGCGGTGGATTTCACAGTTGCCTCTATTCAAAACACATTGGAGGATCCGGACGCCGCTTGGTATGGTGTGAATTTTGAAAAGGCTCTGCCTATGTTGATGGAAAGGATCAAGTGATTTGAAAAAACTGTTACCTTTTTTTAAAGGATACCGTAAGGAATGTTTTTTAGCGCCGTTTTTTAAACTGCTGGAAGCGGTTTTTGAATTATTTATCCCCATCGTGGTAGCTTCAATCATTGATGAAGGCATCAAATCGACGGATAAATCGTTCATTGGACAGCGAATTTTGCTGATGGTATTGCTGGGAGTAGTAGGCTTTGTCAGTGCTGTTACCGCTCAGTATTTTGCAGCAAAAGCCGCTACCGGCTTTGCTGCAAAGGTGCGCGATCGACTTTTTTCGCATATCGAAGCGTTATCGTTTTCCGCAATCGACAGACTCGGCATTCCTACCATTATCAATCGTCTGATCGGTGATGTGGGACAGCTGCAAACCGGTGTCAATCTGTTCTTACGCCTGTTTTTGCGCTCGCCGTTTATCGTTTTCGGTGCAATGATCGCCGCATTTATGTTGGATGCGCACGCAGCATTGGTGTTTTTAGTAGTAATCGCACTGCTGTTTGTTGTCGTTTTTGCCATTATGCTTTTCAGTATCCCGCTGTACAAGAAAGTGCAAGGACGCATAGACGGTATTTTGGGGCGCACCAGAGAGACGCTTACAGGTGTGCGTGTATTGCGTGCATTTTGTAAAGAGCAGGATGAAACCGAGGCTTTTTTCACTGAAAACCGCCAGTTGATTGGCTTTCAAAAGTTTGTAGGTAAGATTTCCGCTTTGATGAATCCGTTGACGCTGGTACTTATCAATCTTGCTATCGCACAGCTCATCCGTGTAGGCGCGATGCGCGTAGATGTAGGCTTAATGACCCAAGGTACTGTTGTCGCACTGTATAATTACATGTCACAGATTTTGGTGGAACTCATCAAATTTGCAAATCTCATCATAACGCTTACGAGGGCTGTTGCCAGTGCGGGGCGCGTAACTGCTTTGTTGGATATTCCTGCAAGAAAGACAGACGGCACTGCGACCCAATACGATAATAGCGGTGATATTGCACTGCAATTCAAGGATGTTTCTTTTACGTACGAGGGTGCGGGTGACGTTACCTTGCAGAATATTTCCTTCTCTGCAAAGAAAGGGGAGACGGTCGGTATCATTGGCGGTACCGGCTCCGGCAAATCCACTCTCGCATATCTCATTTCACGTTTTTACGAGACCACCGCAGGTGAGATTTTGTTAAACGGCTGTGATTTGAAAATATATTCCGAGCAGTTTTTGCGTCAGAAAATAAGCTTTGTGTTCCAAAAAGCGGCATTACTGCGCGGCAGTATCCGTGAAAATATGCAGTGGGAAGCACCTACTGCAACCGATGAAGAAATTTGGGACGCTCTGGAAATCGCACAGGCAGCAGAAATCGTCCGTGCGCGCGAAAGCGGTTTAGAGGATGCCGTACAGCAAAACGGTCGTAATTTTTCCGGCGGACAGCGTCAGCGGCTTACTATTGCGCGTGCGCTGGTAAAAAAACCGGAGATTCTTATTTTAGATGACAGCAGTTCCGCGCTGGATTATGCAACCGAAGCAAAACTGCGCGCTGCTTTGCAAACCGTACCGTATGATCCTACCATTTTCATCATTTCACAGCGCGCTTCTGCCGTAATGCACGCCGATCGGATACTTGTGTTGGACGACGGTCGTTTGGTTGGCAACGGTACACATGCACAGTTACTGGAAAACTGTTCTGTATACAAGGAAATATATGCCTCCCAATGCGGAAAGGAGGATGTTGCCCATGCGTAAACAACACGAAACCTTTAAGAAAGTATGGCATTATGTGCGCCCTCACGGTTTTCTCGTATGTGTTTCGCTGTTATTGTCTTTTATCAGTGTCGCTGCAACCTTGTTATTGCCGGTACTGATCGGTAAAGCAATAGACGGTATTATCGGACCCACGCAGGTGGATTTTTCATTGGTAACTTCCTGCGTCTTGACCATTGTGGTGCTTATTGCTATTGCAGCAATATCACAGTGGGTGATGCAAGCCTTGTATAACCGCATCACCTATCATGTAGTAGGGGATATCCGTGATCATGCATTTGCAAAATTACAACGTTTACCGCTGAAATATCTCGACGGTCATCCGGCGGGCGAGATCGTCAGCCGCATTATCACCGACGCGGAGCAGCTTGCCGATGGACTTTTAATGGGCTTTTCTCAGCTGTTTACCGGCGTAATGACCATTATCGGTACCATTGTTCTAATGGTGCGCATCCATCCGTGGATTTCCTTGGTGGTAGTACTGGCAACACCGCTTTCTTTATTCGTTTCCAAATATATTGCGGGTAAAACCTACCATCTGTTTCACGCGCAATCAGAGGCACGTGGACAGCAAACAGCACTCATCGAAGAACATATCGGTAATTTGAAATTGCTGCAATCTATGGGTCGTGAACAACGATCAATGGAAATGTTCCGTGATACCAACGATCGATTGCGTGCAGTTTCGCTCAAAGCGATTTTCTATTCCTCGCTGACTAATCCCACCACTCGCTTTTTAAATGCCTTGATTTATGCGGCGGTGGGTTTACTAGGTGCTTTTACGGTGATTGGCGGTGGCTTGACGGTTGGCAGTTTTTCCTGTTTGTTAAGTTACGCTAACCAATATGCCAAGCCGTTTAATGAGGTATCGGGCGTTATCACTGAGTTGCAAAACGCGTTTGCGTGTGCGGCGCGCGTATTTGACCTTTTAGAACAACCTGAGCAAACACCCGATTTAGAAAGTGCTGCTGCGCCCGATCATTTGGATGGACGTGTATCTCTGAAAAATGTGTGTTTCTCGTATACTACCGACCGTCCGCTTATCCAAGACTTTTCTTTGGATGTAAATGCGGGACAGCGTATCGCGATCGTAGGTCCTACCGGCTGTGGCAAAACCACCTTGATTAATTTGTTGATGCGGTTTTATGACGTAGAGACGGGCAGCATCTCCATGGATGATACCGATATTCGCGATATGACAAGACACGGACTGCGTCATAATATTGGTATGGTATTACAGGATACTTGGCTGAAAACCGGCACGGTACGCGAAAATATCGCTCTGGGCAAGCCGAATGCTACCTTGGAAGAAATCACAGCTGCTGCAAAAGCAGCGTATGCAGACAGCTTTATCCGTCAGCTTCCGCAAGGCTATGACACCTTGCTGCGTAGCGATAATGAAATGCTGTCACAAGGACAAAAACAGCTTTTGTCTATTGCGCGCATCATGTTGTGTGAGCCTTCCATTTTGATTTTGGATGAAGCAACGTCCTCTATCGATACCCGCACTGAATTGAAAATACAAAAGGCTTTTGATAAACTGATGGAGGGTAAGACCAGCTTTATTGTTGCGCATCGGTTATCTACCATTGAGAATGCAGATGTTATTTTGGTTATGAAGGATGGCAATGTTATCGAAAGTGGTACACACGACGCGCTTATAAAACAAAACGGCTTTTATACGCATTTGTATAAAAGCCAGTTTGCGGTTGCTATATGATTTTTCCGTTTTTGAAATCTTCGGCAAAGGAAACAGCATCAATTTTGAATTCTTTTCCGTTAAGATATTCCAATTCCTCACCCGGGGTAGAGAAATCAAACTGCAAGCGGTAAGAACACAGTTGTTGTTTAGAATAGCCGGTGCCTTTATTCAACGCATTGGTGCCGTATTTGCCGTCGCCGAGCAGCGGGTGTCCGATGGATGCTAAGTGCGCACGTATTTGATGGGTGCGTCCGGTCAGCAGTTCGATTTCCAAAAGGGAATACCGCGCGTTTTCTTCAAGCACAGAATACCGCGTGGCGATTGACCGCGCGCCGTTGCGCGCATTACCCGAAATATATACGCGATTTTGCTGTTCATTCTTTTCCAAATACCCTTCTAAGGTATCCTGCTTTTTCTCAAATGTGCCGTGCACAATGCACAGATAGTATTTATGCAGCTCCCGCTTTTTCATTTTTTCGTTTAATATGCGCAGCGCGGTTGCATTTTTTGCAGAAATGACGATGCCGCTTGTGTTGCGGTCAATACGATTGACCAAAGCGGGCGTAAAGCTATTTTCCTTTACAGGATCATATTCACCTTTTTCGAACAAATACCGCTGAATACGCATGATCAGCGTGTCACGATATTCATTTTCATCAGGGTGTACCAGCAAGCCTGCAGGTTTATTTGCCAGTAATATGTTTTCATCTTCATATAAAATACACAATTCTTTTCCGGCGGTCATAAAATCCGGAATACCGGTACTTTCAGTCAGCACATCGTCTTTCAAATATAAGGTGATGACATCTCCTTCCTGCACACGGGTGGAGATCTCGCAGCGCTTACCGTTCAATTTGATATTTTTTGTGCGAATGCCCTTATACATCAAGGAGGTGGGCAATTCACGAAAGGTTTTGGTCAGCAGCTTATCCAAACGTTGACCGGCATCGTTTGCGTTGACGGTAATACTTTTCACGTGTAATGTACCTCTTTCGCTTGTTTTTATAAAGTATATCATACATTTTTAAATTTTACAAAGCTTTTATAAAAAGGATGAGATTCATGGCAAACAAAACCGAAAAAAAGGCGTCCGAAAAGAAGAAAAGCGTACACAACGGTCATCGCCTGCGGGTGAAGGAACGTTTCCTCAAAGAAGGATTAGAGCATTTTGAACCGCACCAGGTTTTGGAAATGCTATTGTTTTTTGGTATCCCGATGAAAGACACAAATGAGATTGCACACCGCTTATTGGATACTTTTGGCAGCATTTATAAAGTGATGGAAGCATCGTATGAAGATATCAGAAAAGTGCCCGGTATGACCGATAACGCGGCAATACTACTTCCTTTTGCGTGCCAGTTATCCAAAAGGTATTGGATGGATCGCTGCGAAATGGGTGTAGTTATCAGCAGCAGTAAGGATATCGGCGATTATATGAAATATCGGTTTATCGGCGAAAAGGTGGAATCGGTTTACCTGATAAGCATGGATAACCGCGCAAAGGTGTTGAATTGTACCTGCGTTACCAAAGGCGATGTCAATTACGCGGATATCAACGTGCGGAAAATCCTGCAACTTGCTTTACAGGACAACGCTACACAGGTCGCTGTCGTCCATAATCATCCCAATGGACACGCACTCCCATCACAAGCGGATATTGCAGTCACAGACCAGTTATCCAGAGGCTTATATCTGGCAGAAGTATTACTGCTCGATCACATCATTATTTCTGAGGATGATTTTATTTCATTAGCGGATACCGAGCATTACCATTCTTTATTCACCGCGCAGTATATCACCGAGGAAATACGGCGAAAAAGACTTGAAAGATTTTCAAAAACATAAGTATACCGCACATCCTTTTTCACAAAATATGTGAAAAGGGATGTGTTTTTATATGGAATCTATATGGAAGCTGCATACAACAATTGAACCGCGTGAAAAGCTAAAAAAAGACATACGCACACAAGTAGCAATCATTGGCGGTGGTATGACCGGAATACTGTTGGCAGATCGTCTAAAAAAAGCCGGTAAGGCGGTAGTGGTATTGGAAGCAGACCGTATCGGCAGCGGGCAAACGGCGGGCACAACCGCCAAAATAACCGCACAGCACGGCCTAATATACCGTTCTCTTTCTAAACGGTACGGCATTGAAAAAGCTAAGTTGTATGCAAACGGACATATTAGAGCCATAGAAGAATACCGCCGTTTGGTTACGGAGAATACGATATCCTGCGATTGGCAGGATTGCTGTTCGTATTTGTATTCTCAAAAAGACCGTTCAAGATTAGAAGCGGAAGCCTTGGCGGCGGTAACATTGGGAATGCCCGTATCATTTAACGCCACCACATCTTTGCCGTTTGAGGTTTCGGGTGCAGTACGTATGGAAAAGCAAGCAATGTTCAATCCGCTCGCTTTTTTACAGGAGATCAGCCGTGGTTTAACGGTGTATGAGCACACACCGGTTATTAAGGTGGAGGAAAAGCAGGTCGTAACCCCGAAAGCTATCGTAACCGCAGATTTTATCGTTTTTGCCTGTCATTTTCCTTTTGTAGATACGCCCGGCTTGTATTATATGCGCATGCACCAAGAAAGAGCCTTGGTTTTGGCATTAAAAGACGCAGCACCGCTGAAAGATATGTATTATGGTATAGATAAAAACGCTCTTTCATTACGTCCCTACAAAGAATATCTGCTGGTAGGCGGTGAAAGTTACCGCACCGGATCCGCCGAAAAAGAAAGATATGATGCCTTGGAAAGAAAAGCGCGGATGTGGTTTCCGGAAAGTAAGGTAATCACAAAGTGGTCTGCACAGGATTGTATGCCAGCCCGCGATATACCGTATATCGGGCGCTTTTCCCAAAGTCATCTCAACTGGTTTATTGCAACCGGTTATCGCAAATGGGGGATGACTACCGCCATGGTAGCGGCGATGTTACTGTGTGATATGATCTGTAGCAAGGAAAATCCGATGGAGGAGTTGTATGCGCCGTACGAATTTTCTGCACAAGAAATACCACAAATCGCAAAAGATGGCTGTAAAACCGTCGGTAACTATTTATCCTATGCCGTACCGTCCATGAAAAAAGAGGACAAACTACGCGTAGGGGAGGGTGGAGCCGTTGGATTTACGAGGGGCGCATATAAAGACGCACACATGCAGTTACACACGGTTACCTTGCGCTGTCCGCACCGCGGTTGCAAACTGCATTGGAATAAAGAGGAAAAAACCTGGGAATGCCCATGTCACGGCTCACGCTTCAACCACCACGGCAAGCGCATAAGTGGTCCTGCAAGAAATGATATCCGCCTGTAATTTTTTCCTTTACAAATAGCAGTAGTGGTGATAAACTGTTAAAGAATATTCCCGCTTGAAGGAGTCCTTAGCATGTATACGATACGCAAAAAAAGAGTGCTCAATCCCACCGTTGTTTTGATGGAGATAGAAGCACCTATGGTTGCCTGCAAAGCCAATCCGGGACAGTTTATCATTCTGCGTGTGGATGAAAATGGTGAACGGATTCCGCTGACTATTGCGGACTATGATGCAATAGCCGGCACTGTTACCATCATTTTCCAGATCGTCGGTGCCACTACTGAAAAACTCGGCCAACTGCACGAAGGTGAGAGCATTCAGGATTTTGTCGGTCCGCTCGGTAAAGCGACCCAGACAGAAGGTAAGAAAAAGGTAGCAATCGTCGGCGGCGGTGTCGGTTGCGCGATCGCGTTGCCGGTTGCTAAAAAATTTCATGAACAAGGCACAAAGGTGCATTCTATTATCGGTTTTCGCAATAAGGATCTTGTTATATTGGAAAACGAATTCAAAGCAGTCAGCGATAAAATGTGCCTGATGACCGATGACGGCTCATGCGGTGAAAAGGGTCTTGTTACCGACGCACTAAGACGGCTGATCGAAAACGGCGAACAATATGATGAGGTCATCACCATCGGTCCTTTGATCATGATGAAATTTGTGTGCGCACTCACCAAGGAATACGGTATCAAAACTGTTGCCAGCATGAATCCGATTATGATCGATGGTACCGGTATGTGCGGCGGCTGCCGCTTGACAGTAGGCGGCGAGACGAAATTTGCTTGTGTTGACGGTCCGGAATTTGACGGACATCTGATCGATTTTGACGAAGCGATGGCTCGTGGTTCCATGTACAAAGGCTTTGAACGTCACAAACATGAAGAAACCTGTAATCTCTTTCAAAAGGAGGTACAGTGAACATGGCAAATATGTCTATGAAAAAGAACGAAATGCCCACCCAAGCACCGGAGGTGCGCCGCAACAACTTTGATGAAGTAGTGTGCGGTTACACTGCTGAGCAAGCAATTGATGAGGCAAACCGTTGTCTCCAATGCAAAAATCCGCTCTGCGTCAGCGGATGTCCTGTACAGATTGATATCCCTGCATTTATTGCCAAGGTTGCTGGAGGAGAATTTGAAGCAGCGTATCAAATTATTGCGCGTTCCAGTTCTCTGCCCGCTGTTTGTGGACGCGTTTGTCCGCAGGAAAACCAGTGCGAGGGTAAATGTGTGCGTGGTATCAAGGGCGAGCCTGTGGCAATCGGCAGATTGGAACGCTTTGTTGCGGATTTTCATAACGCAAACAGCACCGCAACACCTGAAGTAGCGCCCGCAAACGGTTGCCGTGTTGCGGTGGTTGGCTCCGGTCCTTCCGGACTTGCGTGCGCCGGTGACCTTGCTCGCCGCGGATATGCGGTAACTGTATTTGAAGCACTACATACACCTGGTCGTGTTTTGGTATACGGTATCCCCGAATTCCGTTTGCCCAAATCTATTGTCCGCAAAGAAATTGAAGGACTGCAAGCCTTAGGCGTGGAAATTGCCACCAACGTTGTTGTCGGCAAAACCGTCTCCGTTGAGGAACTCATGCAAAAAGAAGGTTTTGATGCGGTATTTATCGGCTCCGGTGCCGGTTTGCCGCGGTTTATGAATATTCCCGGCGAAAATCTCAAAGGTGTATACTCTGCTAACGAGTTTCTTACCCGTGTTAATCTGATGAAAGCGTATCTTCCTGACAGCGATACACCCATCCAAAAGAGTAAAAAAGTCGCCGTTGTCGGTGGCGGAAACGTTGCGATGGATGCCGCACGCAGTGCTTTGCGTCTCGGTGCCGAAGAAGTATATATTGTTTATCGCCGTTCTATGGAGGAATTACCTGCCCGTAAGGAAGAGGTAGAGCACGCGATGGAGGAAGGGATACGCTTCCTGTTACTCACCAATCCTACCGACATTTTGGGCGATGAAAACGGCTTTGTGCGCGGTATGCGTTGTATTGAAATGGAACTGGATGAGCCGGACGCCTCCGGCAGACGCCGTCCGCAAGAAAAAGCAAATTCTGCTTTTGAACTGGAATGCGATTGTGTAATCATGTCTATCGGTACATCTCCCAACCCGTTGATCAAATCCACAACCGAAGGTCTTTTGACCCAAAACTGGGGCGGTATTGTTGCCGATGAGACAACAGGAGCGACATCACTTGAAGGTGTATATGCCGGTGGTGACGCTGTCACCGGTGCCGCTACCGTTATTTTGGCGATGGGTGCAGGCAAAGCTGCCGCAAAAGCCATTGATGAATATCTGTCAAGCAAATAATTTACCATAAAAAAAAGAACTCTCTTCCGAGAGTTCTTTTTTTATGCCTTTTCACTCAATTCCTTAACACAGTTCGGACAAACGTTTTGTCCTTTAAATGCGGTTACATCGCGTGCGTTACCGCAAAAGATACAGCAGGGTTGATATTTCCTGAGTAAAATCATATTGTCTTCGGTAAAGAATTCGAGGGAATCATTTTCTTTGATACCAAGCATGGTGCGTGTTTCCATAGGAATGGTAATTCTGCCCAAATGATCCATTTTACGAACAATACCGGTAGATTTCATATATACCACCCAATTCCCAAAATTTTACAAATCTTTATATATTATAACATTTTTTTCGAAAATGTCAAATAAATTGACAATAAAGCCTCTGGAAAAATTTACAAGGGTGCGACCAAGCGGTCGCACCCTTGTATGGTATTCCTAAGGTTGATTAGCAGCCGCAACCACAACCGCAATCATTATCATCGATCAACAGAAGGATGATGATGATGAACAGCAGCCAGGTGCAATCGAGACCGTTAAACAGATTACGCAGACACATGTGTTTCCACCTCCTTCATCATTCCTATAGTATGACGGTCTCATGGAACTGGTGCGTGTATAAGCACAAAAAAACGGTCATATACTCTTTAATGAGAAATCAGACGCAAAAGGAGTAAAAAGGCATGCAATACCGCTTTAAAGGCTTTACAGAAAAGGCGAATACAGCGCTGAATTTGTCGATTTTAGCTGCACAAGCGTTTGGGCACACCTACGTTGGTACAGAACACATATTTTTAGGGCTTTTGCGGGAGGGTACTGGAGTAGCGGCTGTCGTGCTCGCCAATCACGGCATTACCGCTTCTCTTTACGAGAAAAAACTTATCGAAACCGAGTCGACCGGTGTTTACACCTATGTCACACCACAGGATTTTACACCACGCGCGAAGGCAATCTTGGAAAAAGCGGTGGAGGAAGCGGGGAAAATGCAATACGGATATGTGGGTACAGAGCATTTACTATCCGCTCTTTTAAAAGATAAAGACAGCATCGGAATGCGTCTGCTGGGAAGTATCAATCCGCATCCGGAGCAAATCGAAAAAACATTGGGAGATTCTTGCAGATCACCGTATGAGATCGGTGAAAAAAAGAAGGGAAGAGAACAGATAAAAGGCGCACTTTCCCAGTATGGCAGAGATCTAACAGCGTTAGCGCGCAAGGGAAAGATTGATCCGGTAATCGGCAGAGAAAAAGAGATAGAACGTGTCATTCGCATTTTAGTGCGCCGCACCAAAAACAATCCCTGCTTAATCGGAGAGCCGGGTGTTGGAAAAACCGCAATCGCAGAGGGGTTGGCATTAAAAATCACCAACGGTGAAGTACCGGAATTGCTGTCGGATAAGCGTGTAATCTATTTGGATCTCAACAGCATGATCGCCGGCACAAAATATCGCGGTGACTTTGAAGAGCGCATCAAGCACGCGATTGAAGAGGTAATGCGAAGCGGCACGGTTATCCTCTTTATCGATGAGCTGCACACCCTTATCGGCGCAGGAACGGCAGAGGGGGCAGTAGATGCATCCAATATTCTAAAACCGTATTTGGCTCGCGGAGAATTGCAGGTGATCGGTGCCACAACATTGCAGGAATATCGCAAACACATCGAAAAAGATTCAGCTTTAGAGCGTCGCTTTCAGCCCGTAAAAGTAGAGGAACCCACCATTGAACAAACCGTAGAGATTTTACACGGACTGCGTGATCGCTACGAGGCGCATCACAAAGTGAAGATCAGCGAAGAGGCAATTCTTTCTGCTGCCGAATTATCGGCACGGTACATTGCGGATCGCTTTTTACCCGATAAAGCCATTGACATTATTGATGAAACCGCAGCCGGGGTGCGCTTAAAAAGCGCCAACGAAGACCCCGAGGTACACCGTTTGGAAGATCGCATAAAAGAACTTGACATGGAAAAACGTGCCGCCGTCCACACGCAAAACTTTGAAAAGGCGGCAAATCTGCGTGATGAAGAGAAATCGTTATTACACAATTTGTCGGTTGCGCAAGAAAGATACCGCATAGAAAAGCAGGAGCAGGTACGTGTGGTAACAGCGGAGGATATAGCAGCAACCGTTTCCGAGTGGGCAGGAATTCCGGTGGCAGATGTCACCAAAGAAGAAGAATCCTTACTGCAAAACTTAGAAGTCCGTTTGCAGGAGCGTGTTATCGGACAGCAAGAAGCGGTTGCGGCAGTAGCAAAAGCTATTCGTCGCGGACGGGCGGGGCTGAAAGATCCTAAAAGGCCTACCGGATCCTTTATTTTCTTAGGTCCCAGCGGCGTTGGAAAAACCGAATTATGTAAAGCGGTTGCCTCGGTAGTATTTGGCAGCGAAGAAAACATGATACGGCTGGATATGTCTGAATATATGGAAAAACACGCAGTTTCGAAATTGATAGGCGCGCCGCCCGGTTATGCGGGATACGATGAAGGTGGTCAACTGACCGAGAGGGTGCGACAGCGTCCGTATAGTGTTGTTTTGCTTGACGAGATCGAAAAAGCACATCCGGACGTTTCTAACCTGCTGTTGCAGGTATTAGAGGACGGTATTCTTACCGATTCGCAAGGTCGGCAGGTAAGCTTTCGCAATACGGTAATTATCATGACATCCAACATCGGCGGAAAACTGCTGACAGATAGCCATGCATTAGGTTTTTCGTCAACCGTTCAGCTTTCTGCTGACCAAAAACAGCATGCAGAGCAAGCGGTTTTAGATGAACTAAAAAAGTGTTTTCGCCCGGAATTCCTCAACCGTGTAGATGCCACTATTGTTTTTTCGGCGCTTAGTAAAGACGAGGTGCACCAAATAGCGATAAAACTGATTGAAGAATTACGAGAAAGATTAAAAAATATAGGTATTGCAGCCACATTTGCGGATGCGGTGCCACGACGGTTGGCAGACATGGGATATGATCGCAAAAACGGCGTGCGTCCTTTACGTCGTATCATGCAAAATGAAATTGAAAATCCGTTATCCGACATCCTCATCTCCATTGACAAAGCAACGCAAAAGCACATTACAGCAGACGTAGAGAATAGTCATTTCGTATTTCGATCAAAATAAAAAAGCCGCTAAGAGCGGCTTTTTTATTGCGTTTTTGATCATAACTCAACTGTTAGAAAAGATTATAAGCGGTGAAAAATGCGGATTTTAAGGAGGCGTTTGCATGACTGTCAATAACGTTTGCTGTAAGGTCGTAGAGGATGAATGGAGTGTCTACTTTGATATGGCGCTCACCATGCTCGAAGCCTTAGGCGGTATAGATCTGTGTCTTGGCGGGCTCGGCATCAACGGTCATGTCGCCTTTAATGAAGCGGCAGAGCCGGATGATACTATCACAGCCGATGCTTTCGCGGCGCTTGGCACCCGCGTACTGCCGATTTCCCGGGAAACCAAAACCATCAACGTCTACGATTATCAGCGGTGTGATCTCCGCGGAATGCCGAATGGTGCATCACAATCGGTATGAAGCAGATCATCGCTTCCCGCAAAATCTATATCGCATTACATACTGTCTCACAAAAGAAATCGCAGACGGCGTTTTATAAACAAATCATACACCTGTCAAATCAAAGTCCGGTATCATTTTGGTACCGGTACTTTTTTTATCCTGAATAAAACCGTCGGTGATATCCAACTGCTGCATATAGTTCCATATTTTTTCACATTCTCGCTTGGTAAGCGCGCGAGAGAGGGAAGGCTCTCCCATAACATCTGTCATAGGAGTATATTGGAACATTATGCTAACCCAGAACTTTTCTTTATGTGCGGCAATCCAATCCAAAACAGCCATCGTTTCACGGGTATGCCCCGGCAGCACAAGATGCCGTACTATTGTGCCGCGTTGTATGATCCCTTGCGCATCTAAAACTACTTTATCTGTCTGCCGTGCCATTTCCAGAATGGCAGGCGCGGCAAACGCAAAGTAATCCTTGGCGCCGGATAACTTTTCCGCGATATCGCCATGCACATATTTGAGGTCCGGCAAATATACATCTACCAGCCCTTCCAGACTGCGCAATGTCTCCACCCGCTCGTATCCGCCCGTGTTATACACTATCGGTATTTGCGGCTTGTACAGCATGAGTGCTTCACGGATAGCCACGGCAAAATGCGTGGGATTTACCAAATTGATATTATGAGCACCTTTTTGCTCTAACTCACGAAAAATCTCCGAAAGCCGCTCAACCGATACCGTTTTTCCGAAGTTTTTATGGCTGATTTCGCCGTTTTGGCAAAAGGCGCAGGAAAGTGAACAGCCGGAGAAAAAGACGGTTCCTGACCCATTTTTGCCGCTTATACAAGGTTCTTCGCCAAAGTGTAGTGCCGCGCGGGCGATACGCGGTTTTTCCGGCATGTGACACACACCGCCCGAAAAATCGTTTTCCGTACGTATAACCCCGCATTGTCGCGGACAAATGGCACATGCCTCTATCATTTTCATCTTCCTTTGTCATAGTTTCAGAAAAACAGCGCATACTGCCATTGAGGTGAGCAGTATGCGACGAAAAAAATCTTTTTTAGATGGTGTATATCTTTTTATACTCGGTGGGATTTTGTATATTTTGATCGAGCTGTGTTGGCGAAAACGCACCCATTGGTCGATGTTTGTGGTAGGCGGTGCATGTTTTCGGTTAATCGGTAAGATATTCAGCGGATTATCCTGCCGCTGCTTGGCGCTGCGTTGTACTGTATCCGCCATAGCGGTAACGATCGTGGAGTTTTTCAGCGGTTATATTTTCAATATTCGTCTAAAAATGCGGGTATGGGATTATGCAAATATGCCGCTGAATATCAAAGGGCAGGTATGTCTTTTATACAGCTTTTTCTGGGCATTGCTCAGTATTCCCGCCGGTTTGTTACACAGTATTTGCGAGCGCAAGCTTACTTGCAGACACTAGGACAAAAATGCGCCATCGGACATTCTTTGCAATGCGGATTTCTTGCCACACATACATCTCTACCGAATAATACCAAACGGTGACAAAAATCATTGCTTTCTTCCGGCGGCAACAGTTTTTTGAGCTGCAATTCTACTTTGTACGGATCTTTTGAATCGGTAAGTCCCAATTTCCCGGAAATGCGGATACAATGCGTATCCGCTACCACAGCAGGCTTACCGTATACGTCACCGCAAACGAGATTGGCAGTTTTTCTGCCGATGCCGGGTAGACGCAGCAATTGTTCCATCGTGTCCGGCACCTTACCGTCGAATTCATCGCAAAGCATTTTGCTGAGAGCAACAATATCTTTGGCTTTGGTTTTGTACAACCCACAGGAACGGATATACGGCTCTACATCTTCCGGCGTAGCATTTGCAGCCACTTGCGGGGTAGGGAAGCGTTCGAATAAAGCAGGTGTCACCATATTGACACGTGCATCGGTACATTGGGCAGAAAGGCGAGTAGCGACCAACAGCTGATATGGGTCAACATATTCCAGTGAACAGATAGCGTCCGGATAACGTTCTTTCAAAATATCAATAGCGGCAAGCGCTCTTTGTTTTTTTGTCATTTAGTCACTTCCTTTGCAAAATACTTTATCATACAAGCAGGAAAGTTGTCAAATAGCCTTGCGAAGTATTTGCGTTTTTGGTACAATATCTTGTAAAGACATAAAAGGAGGCGTTTTATACATGCGGATACCGCTTGCAGACCGTATGCGCCCAAAAACCCTTGCAGATGTGATCGGACAACGTCATATTCTCGGCGAAGGTAAAGCGTTGCAGAATATGATCGAATCCGGAAAAATTCCCAACTTAATATTTTATGGTCCCGCGGGTGTGGGAAAAACCACCGTGGCGCGCATTATTGCCGAACGCTCGGATATGCAATTACATAAACTGAACGGTACCACCGCCTCCGCTGCCGATTTTCGCGCTATTATGGAAGAAACTGAAACCCTATTGGGACAGGACGGTATTTTGCTGTACTTAGATGAAATCCAATATCTGAATAAAAAACAGCAGCAAATCCTGTTGGAATACCTTGAGAACGGTAGTATCACGCTGATTGCTTCCACCACTGAAAACCCTGCCTTTTATGTATATAGCGCGGTGCTCAGCCGCTCTGCCGTATTTGAATTCAAATCGGTTTCTCCTGAAGAAATTGAAGTTGCCGTCCGTCGCGGTGTTCAATTCCTTTCCGAGGAGACGGATACCTTAATTGAAATGGATGACGCTGTTGTAAAGCACATATCCTTTACATGCAACGGTGACGTGCGTACTGCTTTAAACACCACTGAAAACTGTGTAAACGCGACCATTCCGGACGAAGGCGGTGTGATCCGCATTACTATTGAAACCGCTGTGCAGATGACCGGGCGCAGCGCGGTACGGTATGACAAAAACGGAGAAGAACACTACGATATTTTGTCCGCCTATCAAAAATCCATGCGTGGCTCCGATCCTGATGCAGCATTACATTATCTTGCGCGGCTGCTGGAAGCAGGTGATCTGCCCTCTGCCTGCCGCCGTTTGATGGTATGCGCCTGCGAGGATGTGGGGCTTGCATATCCGCAGATCATTCCCATTGTCAAATCCGCTGTGGATATTGCATTACAGGTGGGGATGCCGGAGGCAGCTTTACCGCTTGCGGATGCAGTCATCATGGTATGCCAAGCCCCAAAATCCAATGCTGGTCACGATGCGATCATGGCGGCATTGGAGGATGTTCGAAACGGCTATACCGGCGCTATACCGCGACAACTGCAAAATAAACACTATGACGGTGCAGAGGTAGAGAAAAAAGGTCAATTCTATGAATACCCGCACGCGTATCCCAACCACTGGATAAAACAGCAGTATCTACCGGACGCTCTTAAAGACAAGGTATATTATGTACCCGGCGACAACAAAACCGAGCAGGCTTTTGCTGCTTATTGGGATGCTATCAAAAAAGGAAACGGTAAACAGTCTTGAAAACCATTATTGTCAGTATCAATTCCAAATATATCCATTCCTCATTAGCGCCGTGGTATTTACTGTCTGGGGTGCGCGCATACGCAAAGACGCCGCAAAATGCGACGGTGCAGGAATTCACTATCAACCAACCGCTATGTAAGATCGTGGATGATTTAGCAACCGAGCGGGCGGATGTATACGCTTTTTGCACCTATATCTGGAATATAAAAACCATCAAACAGGTACTGCCGCTATTAAAAGCGGCAGTACCGTTTTGTCAGATTATTTTAGGTGGACCCGAAGTGTCTTTCTGTCCCGAAAAGTTATTGTCCGAACTGCCGATAGAATATATTTGCAGCGGTGAGGGAGAGGAAACTTTACCACAACTATTGGACATCTTGGAAACAAAAAATTCACCTGATAACTTAGCAGGTGTCTCATTTAAAAAAGCGGACACATTTGTTACAACCCCACCGCAGCCTCTCAAATCCTATCCGCCCGATCCATATCTTCCGGAATATTTTGAAACGCTGAACGGCAGGATCGCCTATATCGAAGGTTCGCGGGGGTGTCCGTTTTCTTGCGCTTTCTGCTTGTCCGGCAGGGAAGACTGCCTGCGGCTGTTTCCTATTGAACGCGTAAAAAGCGATATTTTACGTTTAGCGATTTCAGGTGCAAAAACCATAAAATTCGTAGACCGCACCTTCAATTGCCATAAAGACCGCTGTAACGCCATTATAGAATTCATAGTATCTGCATACGGAAAAGATATTCCAAAAGACGTCTGTTTTCATTTTGAAGTAGCGGCTGATCTATTTAATGATGAAACCATAAAATTGCTTTCATCTGCACCAAAAGGTTTATTTCAGTTGGAGGCTGGATTGCAAAGCTTTCACGAAGAAACGCTTGTTGCCGTTACCCGCAAAACCGATCTTACGGCCTTAGTGAAAATGTAAAACGTATTTTAAAAGCTGGTAATATACACCTTCATATCGATCTGATAGCAGGTCTACCGAAAGAAGATATAGAAATTTTTCGGCATTCTTTCAACATGGCATACGCTTTACAACCACACATGCTGCAACTTGGCTTTTTGAAACTCTTGCACGGCTCTGCTCTACGGGGCGCGGTAGATGAAAATGGTTATCTTTTCAGTAAAGAAGCACCGTATGAGGTGTACACGTCAAAATGGATGACCGCTGATGATTTTATAACGCTGCATCGCGTGGAAGACGTGGTAGAAAGATTGTATAACAGCGGTAGATTTCTGCTGACATTACGGTATGTTTTGGAAACCACTGCGCTAGAGCCTTTTGCATTGTTTGCCGGTATGGCTGAATTTCTGGTGAGAAACAATGTCGATACCGCAGGTATCGCATTAGATGCCTACACCGAGCATGTCCTACGGTATTTCTCCACATTGGATCATATAGATACCGAAACTTTACATGATCGGTTAGTGTGCGACAGCTTGTGCAGTAAACAGTTAAATCGTTTACCGCCGTGCTTATCCCAAGCGGATAAACGCGTCCCGAAAATCAAACGGCAACTGTCGCAACACTCGCTAAGCGGCACCATAAAGCGCGGCGTTGCCGTATTGCAGGCGCAAAAGAACAAGGTCGCAGTGGTGGAGTATACCGATCGCGACCCTGTTACCGATAGATATCCTTTAAAAATACTTCGTCTTGATCAATTTGCGCTTTGAAAATTTGCAATAGATTCAGTAGATCTCCGTAGTTTTAAACCGCGGAGATCTTCTTTTTTTAAAACTCCTAACAAAAATGCGAGAAAAACATACAGTATACTGATAGCAACACCGCCAAGCAGTACGCGCGGTATGTTTGAGAACTGTCCGTTAAAAAATACGCGATGGAGCAAAACAACTATTGCTGACGCAAGTGATACAGCGAGCAGTGGCTTTATAAACCATTGTCCCCACCGCATTTTGATATCGGTCACCTTCAAAAGACGGTTCAGATTTAAAAACGATGTCAGTAAATTACTCAACACCATGATAAACAAAAAACCTTCCATACCTTTTTGTGGTACCAAAACCAAAATAAGCAAAATACGGCTACCTGAATCGAGTATGCTGTACCACAAGGAACTCACCTGCTGATTGAGACCTTTGAGCATGCCGTCCACAATGCTTTCCATATACATGATCGGCATGAGGGGTGCCAGTACACGCAGCAAAAACCCTACATCGGCGCTTTGGTATAGTATTTCTCCTAAATCATACGCAAAAACCGTAAATAAACCGCTGAGCCATATCGAGATCACCAGAGTGAGTTGTAATGCTTTGACAACTGCGCGGTTGACCTTTTGTTTTTGTCCCAACGTGTGTGCTTCGGATATCTCCGGTATCAGTAACGTGGAAAGCGACGATAAAAACGAGGCAGGGAAGAACAGCAACGGTAAAGCCATGCCTTTGAGCATACCGAACTGCGCAAGTGACGTGGCAGCAGTTCCTCCGTAAACGGTTAATTTATTAGGCACTAAAATATTTTCTATGGTACGGAGTATAGAATTGAGATATCTACCCGCAGTAATCGGCGCAGCGATCGCTAAAATGCGGAATGCAATACCGCGCTTTTGCCGCAAAACCGCGGTTGCAGCGGGTTGCAAATCGCGGATATGACGTTTATCGGCAATATATCCACCTGTCATAAAAAGGCAAGATATAATTTCCGCCAAGCTATCACCCAAAATCACCGCAAAGCAGGTATAGGTTACATC
>JAZUAN010000047.1:0-11328 GCA_045638005.1 Acutalibacteraceae bacterium
GGAAACAGAAGGTCTTTTCGACCAAGCACACAAAAAGCCTTTGCCGCGCTACCCGATGCGGGTGGGTGTGATTACGTCGCCTACCGGTGCCGCGGTACGAGATATACTCAATATCTTGGGCCGCCGTTTTCCGCTTGCAAAAGTGGTGTTTATGCCGGTGTTGGTGCAAGGAGACGGCGCACCGCCGCAATTGGTTGCCGCCATTGAGCGCATGAACGCCGAAAATGCCGCTGATGTGATCATTATCGGTCGCGGTGGCGGCTCTTTGGAGGATCTGTGGGCATTCAACACCGAGCCGGTGTGCCGCGCGGTGGCAGCATCCCGTATTCCGATCATTTCTGCCGTGGGACATGAGACCGATTTCACTTTGTGTGATTTTGCTGCGGATTTGCGTGCTCCAACCCCTTCGGCAGCGGCGGAATTGGCGGTGCCGGATGCAGAAGATCTTTTATTGCAATTACAACAAAAACGAGTGCGCCTTTCAGTTGCGGCGCGTACCGATATACAGAAAAAATCGATTGCGCTCACAACGTTGCGTTCCAAGCGTGCGCTTGCGACACCGACTTTTCACATTGAGCAAAGCGCAATGCGGCTGGATCTGTTAACCCGTCGGTTTTCAGGAATGGCACAAACCCGCATTTCTACTGCGAAAACAAAGCTTTCCGCCGCTGCGGCTGCGCTAGACGCGATGAGCCCGCTCAAGGTGCTTTCCCGCGGATATGCCATTCCGCAGGATGAAAAGGGTGCGGTGCTGCGCTTAGCTGCTTCCGCACAGGCGGGGGACAAGCTTTTTCTGCACATGCAGGACGGTACTGTGAACTGTACGGTTGATACTGTGACGATGAAAGGGGAATAACCCATGGATACAACAATGAGTTTTGAACAAGCGATGGCGCGTCTCGAAGAGATAGTTGCTTTATTAGAGGGCGGCAAGTGCACGTTGGATGAGTCGCTCAAATTGTTTGAAGAGGGTACTAAGCTGACGGCTTTTTGTTCTGAACAGCTCAAAACCGCAGAACAGAAAATTTTGAAGCTGACCGATATGGAAAGTGGCGAGTTTACCGATCGTTTGGGAGATGACATGGGCGAGGAGTTGTCTTAAAATGTCGATATATACTGATATGCTTGCGGCGCATTGCCGCTTGTTCGAAGAAAAACTGCCGCAATATCTGCCGTCTGCCGACGGTGTGCGCGATACCGTTATTCGTGCGATGGCATACGCTTGTGCCGATGGAGGTAAGCGTATTCGTCCGGTACTCACAATGGAATTTTGTCGCCTTTGCTGCGGGGATGCGGAAAAGGCGTTGCCTTTTGCCGCTGCCATTGAAATGATCCATTCCTATTCGCTGGTACACGATGATATGCCGTGCATGGATAACAGCCCCTTGCGTCGCGGAAAACCTGCGGTGCACGTTGCCTTCGGCGAGGATATGGCTTTGCTTGCCGGTGACGCACTTTTAAATCGCGCTTTTGAGACGGTTCTTGCAAAAGAAAATATTGTCGCTCTTCCTGCTGATGCCGTGTTGACCGCAGCTTCTATCTTAGCGGATGCCGCCGGGGTTGCTGGTATGGTGGGCGGTCAGTGCATTGACTTGGAAAGCGAGGGTAAAGCGATCGACCTTGTCACCTTGCAAACCTTGCAGGATGGCAAAACAGCCGCTCTGCTGCGCGCGGCGTGTGCGATGGGTGCGACGATTGGCGGCGGTGATACCGCCATGCAAGCTGCGGCGGCCGCTTTTGGTGAAAATATCGGTCTTGCGTTTCAAATGGTAGACGATATTTTGGATGTGACCGCGGATGCGGCGGCACTGGGTAAACCGGTGGGCAGCGATGCGGGAAATGAAAAGGTTACCTATATAACGCTTTGCGGCTTGGAAGAGACCCGTAAAGCTGCGGCAGAGAAAACAAACGCTGCGTTGCAGTCTTTGGAGAACTTCAAAGGGGATACCTCTCATTTGAAATCGCTCGCAACCGCACTTTTGTACCGTGATCGGTAAATTATATAAAGGACAGCAGTATGAAAGAGAGAACTGAAATTCTTCGCTCCGTCAAAGGACCGGAGGATGTGAAAAAAATAGATGCAGAGCACCTGGATGGCTTGTGCGCAGAGATTAGGGAAGAATTGATCTCCTGCGTATCCACTACGGGTGGGCACATGTCCTCAAACCTCGGCGTTGTAGAGCTGACGGTAGCTTTGCTGCGCGCATTCGACCTAAAAAAGGACGATATTATCTGGGACGTGGGACATCAGTGCTATGTTTATAAGATGCTCACAGGTCGCCTTGATGGCATGAAATCCATTCGTAAAAAAGACGGTCTTTCCGGCTTTCCAAACCCGAAGGAAAGCACGTATGACCGCTTTGTGATGGGACACAGCAGTACGTCGGTTTCCGCGGCGAACGGTATTGCTAAGGCGAAAAAACTGACCGCGGATGACGGCTATACGGTAGCGGTCATCGGTGACGGCGCGCTGACAGGCGGTCTTGCATACGAAGGGCTTAGCAATGCCGGACGCAGTGATGACCGTCTTATTGTGGTGCTCAACGACAATCAAATGTCCATCAGCCCCAATGTCGGTTTTGCGGCACGGCATTTGTCAA
This sequence comes from Acutalibacteraceae bacterium, assembly GCA_045638005.1. Classification (GTDB taxonomy): domain Bacteria; phylum Bacillota; class Clostridia; order Oscillospirales; family Acutalibacteraceae; genus URNF01. The sequence continues at coordinate 2,601 of JAZUAN010000047.1, forward strand.
GTCTTCGTACCCGTCCGCGCTATGTACGGTTAAAAAATGCGATAGCTGCATTTTTTAAACATATACCGCTGATCGGTAAAACTATCTATACGTTCTTGCTGCGCGGTAAAAAGACCGTAAAACGCGCTATTTTCAAGGATGTATCCTTTTTCGAGGATATGGGATTTTACTACGTAGGTCCCATTAACGGTCATGATATTGAGCAACTCACCCGCGCTTTTGAAACCGCGCGCATGTTGGCGCGACCGGTCGTAGTGCATGTTGAAACGACAAAAGGCAAGGGCTATGCCTTTGCGGAAAGTGATCCCGGCACCTATCACGGTGTGTCGAAATTTGATCCTGCCGAGAAATTGGTGCCGTCTGTCGCACAGACATATTCTACTGTTTTCGGTGGTTTTTTAGATGTGCTTGCGGATGAGGATGAACGTATTGTTGGTATCACTGCTGCCATGAAGCACGGCACCTGCATGGTGAAATTTGCCGATCGGATGCCGTCCCGTTGCTTTGATACCGGTATTGCGGAATCGCATGCCGTGACCTTCGCTTCCGGACTTGCTGTCGGTGGTATGTTACCCGTCTTTGCGGTGTACTCCACCTTCTTGCAGCGTGCGTATGATCAATTGCTCAACGATACGGCTATCATGAACAACCATATCGTGCTTGCGGTGGATCGTGCGGGTATTGTTCCGGATGAGGGAGAGACCCATCAGGGCATTTATGATGTGCCGTTTTTGACCACCGTGCCGCATACCACCATTTATGCACCCGCCACCTATGCAGAACTCAAAATTCATCTGCGGCAGGCGATATACGACGTGGGTGGTATTGCCGCTGTGCGGTATCCCAGAGGAGGAGAACCCGAGATCCTCACGGATTATCAGCCGAATTACAGCGTCTATTGCTACGAAGAGTGTGCGGATGCTGCGACCCTGGTCATCACCTACGGTAGAGTATATGCCAATGTGCTCGCTGCTGCACAGCAGTCGGCGCAGCGCGGTATTGCACTTTCTGTTTTGAAACTCAACCGTATTTTTCCGCTTGAAGATGCGGTGGTGGATATCGCCAAACGCTATTCCCGTGTGATTTTCGTGGAAGAAAGCGCCCGCCGTGGCGGTATCGGTGAGTATGTAGCTGCAAAACTGTTAGAACAGCGATTTGACGGTCGCTATATCGTTCGCGCAATTGAACAAAATCTGCCGCCGTGCACACTTGAACAAGGTATGCGCATGTGTGGGCTGGATGCCGATAGCTTGCTTGCGCTGTTCGTTGAAGAGGAAGCACAATGAGCGGGGAGATGCGCTTGGACGCCTTTTTGGTAGCAAAAGGGTTGGTCAGCGGCAGAGAAAAAGCGAAAGAATTGATTGAAAGCGGCGCTGTCATGGTAAACGGTAAGACGGTTTTGAAAGCCGCTTTCAAGGTGACGGATAACAGCGACGTTAAATGTGATACTTCTTCCATCCGATTTGTGGGTCGCGGGGGTCTGAAACTTGAAAAAGCCCTGCAAATCAGCAGCTTGGATGTGACCGATATGGTCGCTATGGATGTGGGCGCTTCTACCGGCGGCTTTACCGATTGCTTGCTGCAATCGGGTGCCATGCACGTGTATGCGATCGACGTCGGCACCGATCAACTGCATGTCTCTTTGCGGGAAGACCCGCGGGTGACCGTGTTGGAGGGCACCGACATTCGCAGCGATGCATTGCGTGCGGTTATTCCGCTTCAAAGCGTGGATGTGTGCGCTGTTGATGTGTCTTTTATCTCTTTACAGCAGGTGTTGCCGTCTGTGCTGCCGTATCTGAAAAGCGATGCTACGCTCTTATGCCTTATAAAACCGCAGTTTGAAGCGGGGAAAGCCGCTATTGGTAAGCATGGTGTCATACGAGATAAAAAGGTACATTGCAGTGTTTTGGAAACCATGTGTAGCTTTTTTGGGTCACTTGGTCTCACTGTGCAAAAGTTAGACTATTCTCCTATCACCGGCGGTGAAGGAAATATTGAATTTTTAATCGTTTTGGTGTATAGTAATACAAAAGCGTCTGTATTCACCCCTGTTCCCATTCGGGAAGTGGTGGAGCGTGCGCATCAATCTCTAAAAAAAGGGGGCAGGTAACGGTGAAAAATGTAGTGGTGGTGTCCAATATTCATACAGCGGTCAGTCCGCAGGATGTACAGCGTGTTTGTGAAGTGCTGCGCGGCTACGGCGCTGAAGTGACCGCGGCGAGTTTCTCGCCGGGTGAGCCGCTGCCTGCTGCAAAAGCAGATATCGTTATCGCAATCGGCGGCGACGGCACTATTATGCACGTCGCTAAACAGGCTGCACCGTTGCATCTGCCGGTCTTGGGCGTTAACAGCGGTAATCTCGGCTTCCTCGCGGGCATGGAGATGGATGAAACCGGTCGTCTGCAAGCGTTGATAGACGGCGCGTACGAGACGGAGGAGCGTTTGCTTTTAGATGTTACGGTGGACGGCTCAACGGATACATATCTTGCTATGAACGAGGCGGTGGTTTCCCGCGGTGCTTTGTCGCGCTTGGTGGATCTGACCGTCACCTGCGGAGAAAAGGACGTTATGCGCTATCGCGCAGACGGTGTGATGGTTGCGACTCCGACCGGTTCTACGGCATATTCGTTGTCGGCGGGCGGTCCGGTGGTGGACCCGCAGGTGCCGTGTATGTTGCTAACCCCCATTTGTCCGCATTCGCTGTATGCGCGTTCGTATGTACTGCCTGCCGATACAACGCTTTTCATTGATACCGCCGATACAAACGGGGAAACCTTCTTGACGGTGGATGGCGAAATTGAAATTCCGCTGCCGCAAAGCGGCTGTGTGCAGGTGCAAAAATCTGCATATACAGCGCGGCTTATCCGATTGCAAACGCAATCTTTCTATGACGTTGTGGAGAAAAAGCTTATTGGAGGACGGAAATGAAGATCAAACGACAAGCAATGATCCTGGAGATCATTCGGCGGCAGCCGGTGGATACGCAGGAGGAATTGCAGAGATTATTAAAAGAAGACGGCTTTCACGTGACCCAAGCGACCGTGTCGCGGGATATCAAGGAAATGCGTCTCATTAAAATTCTGGACTCCGACGGCAGATACCGCTATTCTGTGGAGCGGCAGGATGGGGTACAGATCTCCTCAAAGTTCCATTCGCTGTTCGCAGACGCGGTGACCGGCGTGAATTATGCCGGTAATATCGTGGTGGTAAAATGCTTGAATGGCATGGCACAGGCAGTTTGCGCGGCGATGGATTCACTGCATTGGGACGGTCTTGTGGGCACCTTGGCCGGTGATGACACCTTTATCGGTATTGCCATCACCGAGGCGCGCGCCGCAGAGCTGACCGAGGATCTCAAAAAACTGTTACATCACTAAAAGCAATGCTGCTTTAAGGAGGTGACCGACTTGCTGGAAAGCTTGCATATTGAAAATATTGCGGTAATCGAACGAGCTGACGTGGATTTTCACGACAGCCTTAATGTGCTGACCGGCGAGACCGGCGCCGGTAAATCTATTCTCATTGATGCTATCAACGCGGTGCTCGGGGAACGTGTGCGGCGTGATCTGGTGCGCACCGGCTGTGAGGAAGCGTGTGTATTTGCGACCTTTTCTGAGGTGTCTGCACGCGCCAAAGCGCACTTAGAAGCGGCTGGCTATCCAATGGAGGAGGATACGCTGCTCATAGGGCGTACTATCCGTGCGGACGGTAAAACGAGCTGCCGTATTAACGGTAGACCTGCCACCGTCGGCTTTTTGCGCGAAGTGGGCAGAATGCTTGTGAATATCCATGGCCAGCATGAAAATCAAACACTTTTAGATCCGTCTTTACATTTGGGTTATCTTGAAAAATTGGGTGATTTCGGTGACGTGCATGCGACGTATACCGACGCCTATCAGAAATATTGCGATATCAGCCGTGCACTGAAAAAATTGAATATCGCAGAAAGCGAAAAACTGCAACGCACCGACATGCTGAAATTCCAGATCGATGAACTGGAATCGGCAGCGCTTATCCCCGGTGAAGAAAAGCAGTTGGAGGACAAACGCGATTTCTACCGCCATAGCGAAAAAATCGCGGGGTATCTCCGTAAAACCGATAGTTTGCTCAATGGTGACGAGGAAGGCGGCGCTGTTGCTGCTGTTACTGCTGCCGCGGACGCATTGCGGCACGCGGGTGCTTTGGTAGCATCCCTTTCGCCGCTTTCTGAACGGTTGCAAACGGTGATGTATGACCTTGAAGCACTCGGCGCAGAGGTGGATACCTTTGCCAGAGATATGGATTTCGATGAAGCCGATCAGGCGCAGACGGAAGACCGCTTGGATCTTCTGCGTCGCCTGTCACAGAAATACGGTACCGATGCCGCGGGCATGCTGCAAATGTTGGAGGATGCCAAAGCGGAATTAGACGGTATTGAGACCGCGGACATCCGCGCAGAACAGTTGCGCGGTGAATTGGAGGTCGCGCGGGTGGAAACCTTGGCGGCAGCAGAAAAACTGACCGCCGCAAGGCAAAAAACCGCTAAGCGGTTTGAAGAACGTGTTTCCAAAGAACTTGCGTTTCTCGATATGCCGTTCGTACAGCTGAAAGTGTCAATTGAGCCGGTATCGCTCACCGCGACCGGTGGAGATAAGGTGGAATTTTTACTGTCGGTTAACCCCGGTGAACCGGCAAAACCGCTCGCGCAGATTGCGTCCGGCGGTGAACTGTCCCGCATGATGCTGGCTATCAAATCGGTCATGGCGGAAGTGGATGATATCGATACATTGATATTTGATGAGATCGACACCGGTATCAGCGGACACGCCGCTGTGAAGGTTGGTTTAAAGCTGCGACAAACCGCGGCGCACCGACAGATTTTATGTGTGACCCACTTAGCACAGATTGCCGCGAGAGCACACCACCACCTACTGATCCGAAAAGAGGTCAGCGAGGGCAGAACGCGCACGGCGGTATTGCCGCTCAATGCGCAAGATAGCGAAAAAGAGCTTGCTCGCATTATCGGCGGCAGCGTAACCGAAGCGAATTTGAAAGCGGCGCACGAGATGCGCGAGGAAGGACAGGAGGGTGCCTGATGGCGATGAAACTGACCGAAGAAAACAAGGAATTTTTGTATAATGCTGTTTTGAAACTGCGTTCTTTGGAAGAGTGCCGTTTGTTTTTTGATGACCTGTGTACCGAAAAAGAGATCGGCAACATGGTGCAGCGTCTCTCGGTTGCAAAAATGCTGAAAGAGGATTGCAATTACGCTGAGATCGTGGAAGCGACAGGTGCGTCTACTGCAACGGTCAGCCGTGTGAAGCGTTCTTCTGAAAACTATCGCATCGTGCTGGATCGCATGGAAGAGGATGCTTGATATGGCGGGGTACGGTTCGTTTGCTTGCTTTTATGACCTGCTGACCGGCAATGTCGATCACGAGGGATGGGCAGAGTATTTATTGTCCCTTTTTGAAACATACGGCGGCAAAAAACCGCAGATTATGTTGGATCTCGCTTGCGGCACCGGCAGCCTTTCTACCGCACTTCTGGATCGTGGTGTGGATGTTATCGGCGTAGACGGTTCGGAGGATATGCTGGCAGAGGCGATGGAAAAAAGTGCCGTTTACGGCGACAGATGTATGCTCTTGTGCCAGGATATGCGTGAGCTGGATCTGTTCGGAACGGTTGATGGTGCTGTGTGCATGTTGGACTCTCTCAATCATCTAACCAAAACAGCGGATGTAGGGGAGGTTTTTCGCCGACTCGGTCTTTTTATCGAAAAGGGCGGCTTGTTTGTTTTTGATGTTAATACGCCGTATAAGCATGAAATAGTGCTTGGTGACAACGCGTTTGTGTACGAGCAGGACGACTTTTTCTGTGCGTGGCAAAATCACTATATGCCGCGCACCAAGGAGGTTGTGATGCAGCTCGATTTCTTTGTGGAAAACGGGGAAGGGTATGATCGTTATACAGAGGAGATCCGAGAACGTGCGTATACTGAAAAAACATTGAGACGGCTGCTGACGCAAGCGGGCTTTGAGGTGCTGGCGGTTTTGGGTGAGCGCACCGATAAACCGCCGCAGGAAACCGAACAGCGTATGGTATTTGTAACAAAAAATTTAGGTCTGAAACAGAGATAGGAGCATATAATGGCAAAGGTACTTCGTTGTTTGACGCAGGACGCCACCGTGATGGCGATGGTGATCGATGCGAGTGATATTGTGGCGACAGCGGAACAATTTCACCAATCTTCCGCGGTAACCACTGCGGCGCTCGGCAGATTGCTGACCGCTGCATCCATGATGGGCATCATGCTCAAAGGTAAGGATGATACGGTGACGCTGAAGGTGCGCGCAGAGGGTCCTGCGGGCATGCTGATGGCGGTGTCGGATAGCGGTGGCAATGTTCGTGGCTATGTAGAAAACCCGATCGTGGAAATCCCGCTGAAACCTAATGGGAAACTGGATGTTAGCGGTGCGGTCGGCACCGACGGTATGCTGTACGTGATTCGTGACATGGGCGTGGGAGAGCCGTATGTCGGCTGTGTGCCGCTCACTACCGGTGAGATCGCTGAGGATATTACCACCTATTATGCGACCAGTGAACAAACGCCTACCGTATGTGCCCTTGGCGTGTTGGTGGAGCCGGATTTGACTGTTAAAGTCGCGGGTGGTCTTTTGTTGCAACTGTTGCCGTTTTGTCCGGATGATATTATTGATAAGGTGGAGAAAAATATTGCACACCTCGGCTCTATGACCGAAATGTTGGGTGCGGGCATGACCCCTATGGAAATTTGTGAAAAGGCACTCGATGGGATGCCGTTTGATGTGCTGGATGCCTATGAACCGCAATATCGGTGTAATTGCAGCCGCGAGCGGGTGGAAAAAGCGTTTTTATCGATGGACGCTGAAGAATTGCGTTCGTTGCCGGATGAGAATGGAGAAGTAATCGCGGATTGTTCTTTCTGTGATAAAGTCTACCGCTTTACAAGAGAGGATATTGAGAAGTTGATTGCGGCAAGAAAAGCATGAAAATTTTCTTGTAAAAATTATAAAAGTTTGTGAAAAAACTACTTGACAAACCCGAATTCATGTAGTATTATAATGAGCGTCGCTTGCGCGACGATGGGAGCATAGCTCAGCTGGGAGAGCACCTGCCTTACAAGCAGGGGGTCACAGGTTCGAGCCCTGTTGTTCCCACCACAAATTTGGCCCGGTAGTTCAGTTGGTTAGAACGCTAGCCTGTCACGCTAGAGGTCGACGGTTCGAGCCCGTTCCGGGTCGCCAAATTTGCCTCTGTAGCTCAGTTGGTAGAGCAGGGGACTGAAAATCCCCGTGTCATTGGTTCGATTCCGATCGGAGGCACCATATGCGGCTTTAGCTCATCTGGTAGAGCGCCACCTTGCCAAGGTGGAGGTAGCGAGTTCGAGCCTCGTAAGCCGCTCCAAAAATGGGAAAGGTGCTGAAAAGCACCTTTTCTGCATACGGCGACATGGCCAAGTGGTAAGGCAAGGGTCTGCAAAATCCTGATTCCCCGGTTCAAATCCGGGTGTCGCCTCCATCATAATCACCTTCCAAATCTGAACCATTTGTGTTCGATTAGAAGGTGATTTTTCTTTATAAAACCCTTTATTTAAGCGACTTTACAGTCGCTTTTTTGTTTTTTCTTGTATCGAACACTTTTTTGAAAACAGGACAAATTACGTCGGCAATTATTTTATTTTTCCAAATTCGAACCATTGGTGTTCGATTCGCTTTCCTTATAAACGCCTATACTATGGTAATATTTGGATTCAAAGTACTCAGGTGTTTGATAACGGAGGAAACTGTGCGGTCTCTCGTTATTATAGTAGTTTATATACTCTCTAATTGATTCTCGGAGTTCTCGTTCAGAACGATAATCAGTTCGATATAGTCTTTCAGCCTTCATTGATTTGAAGAAAGACTCCATAACAGAATTGTTGTATGGAGTAGCTGTATTTGAAAAGGATTGTTTTACGCCAAGGGCTCTTAGATAATCGCGAAAAGTATTTGAGGTGTAGTTAGTTCCTCTATCACTGTGGAATAATAATTCAGTCGGTTGGCGGTACTCATAAGCAAGTTTGAAGGTTGACTTTGTAAGCTGTGTGCTATTCTTTAATGAAATTTTGTGTGCGACAACTTTTCTCGCATATAAGTCAAGTATCACACAAATATAGTATGAAAAATCATTATATCGAAAGTATGTAATATCGCTCACCCAAACTTCATTTGGGCGGCTAACTGTAAATTGTTGATTTAGAATGTTTTGTTTTCTTTCTTGAGTCATTAAGTAAATCTTTTTAGCGCTTGTCCCAACAGCAAACCAACCATTTTCGTGCATTATATCAGCTACAGTTTTTGCTGCAACTTTATATCCACGGTCTTTTAATATGGCGTGGATTTTTCCTGCACCAAAGATTTGATTGTTATCGTGAAAAATCTTTTCGATGATTGGTGTAAGTTCAGCTTTCTTTTGCGCAAACAAGGTGTCTTCATTTTTGTTGCGAAGAACATGGTTGTAATAGCTACCCTTAGCCACGTTCATTGTTTTGCATAGTAGGGTAATGCTATATTTGCCAGATATAGACTGAATATATGCATAGCGCTCTCGCAAAGGGGAAGATACCGTGCAAGGAGCGTTTTGTAATATTTCAATCATCATTTCTTGCTGTTCGCATTTTTGCTTTAAATCGAATACGTCGCGCATATTGATTTTGCGGTTTAGTAAC
>JAZUAN010000048.1:0-1563 GCA_045638005.1 Acutalibacteraceae bacterium
CAAAATCGCCATTTCCCAACTGGACTTTTCATAACAGTAAAACAAATCCACCGGTCTAAAGGCGGGGCTTCATAAGACAGTATCCGCTTCAAAAGCAATCTTTTTATCCAATACTGCAAAAAATCGCTATGGTAGGCGTTACCCTTACCATAGCGCTTTTTCTTGTCTTATAGTAAAAATCTTCGCTTTTGAAGTGCTTGCAGTTTTGCCGTTTGGATTTTTCTTTTTCACAAAGAATAGATGTGCAGAAATACTTTGTGTATTTCAAGAGGATATTCTGAAGTGAAAGGGAAAAAGACTGCGGCAAAACCGAATAATGTCTTATGAAACCCCGCCTAAGATCCGGTGGATTTCATTTTGTTTTGTTGGATTTTCATACTGATCATCCGGACCGTCGCAGAACTGAGCAAAATACCCACTGCCATAATTCCGGCAATGGCTACAGTGCGTATGCCCTGATTTAAAAAACTGACCATATCATTGCGTACTGCATGGGTCATGGTATAGTAAACGCCGGCACCGGGAATCAGTGGAAATATAGAAACTACCTGGTAGGAAATAGCAGGTTGTTTTCGCAGACGCGCCATTATTTCAGAGTAAACCGATGCAATTACCGTTGACCAAAAATAGGTTGCCACAATGCCGCCGCCATACATGCCTATGATACGGAAGGTTAGCCATGCAAGCACACTGCCGAATGCGCACAGAAAACTTCCAAAGCCGTGGATATTAAACAGGATACAAAATCCCATACAACCGATGTAACAGGCAATCAATTCTATAATGAGCCAATGGGTGATTTGTGTGCTTACAAAGGGCGTGCCAATCAGAGTATTCGTCAAGCTCCAGGCAGCGCCGGTGCCCAACGCAATGGCTGCCGCGATCAAAAAAACGTGAACGACCCGATTGACACCGGAATTTGTATCGCCATAGATGATATCGCGCATGGCGTTTGTAAACAACAATCCGGGCACCAAAATCATAAGCGCGCCGATAATTACCGCGTCCGCATTATGTGCGATATTGACAATGGCTGCTAAATATGCGATCACAGCCATCAGGAAGGAAGCAGAAATCGTTTTAAAAAAGGGATTTGCTTTCAGATTGTCCAGCAGCATAGTAACCAGGCCGATTACAATACCGCAGACACCGGCGCAAAGACTGTCAGTAAAAGCGCCGCCAAAGAGAATACAAAAGCCTGCGCCGCCTAAAAAGTTACCTAGAAGATGTATCGCAGTTGGATACATTATTTGCTTTTCTGTGGTTTCATTTAACCACTGCATTGCAACAGCGGGTTCCGGTTTTTCAGCGCAAATTTTACGACTGATATTGCTGTATTTTTCCACCGCGTACAGGTTGCTGCCGTGAAAACCGATGCGTCGGACACGTGTGATCGGTGTGCCGTCGGGTGTTTCAATACTGACATGTAAGCAGTTAGGTATTGCAAAGACTTCTGCGTTCACATGATAGGCACTCATGATTCTGTTAACGCTGTCTTCGATACGGAAGGTTTCCGCTCCGTTCATTGCCAGACGGTATGCCAATTCAACAACAACATCAAAC
>JAZUAN010000049.1:0-4678 GCA_045638005.1 Acutalibacteraceae bacterium
GCAACTGCTGTTCGTAGTTGGCGCGGTATTATAATGGGAAATGGTCAAAGGAGGGGATTAGGATGCGGATGGTAGATATGTATACGGTGCGGCATCTTACCCCCTTGGCACGGGCCTGCCCATTCTCACGCGTTTCACGAATTGGTATACTGCCTTGACGGTGAGGGGCAGGTGGGATTAGATGGCAAAAAAGATCGGTTTTGCACGGGGAATTACTATATCACCCACGCAGATACGCCGCGTCGCAGTTTTCCAACTGCTTTCGTGCCGTTTTTGGCTGTGCGCCGTCAGCGTATAAACGAAACAAGATGCCATGATTTTTTTGTTGACAAACCTTGATAGCGGTGCTATATTGTTAATAAGTAAAAACCAATGACCGAGAGTAGTAAGCATATACGGATGCAAAAAAGCGAGTTGCGGATGGTGAAAGCGCGACGGCGGATGGTATGCCGAATGGACTCGGGAGGGTGATCCGAAAGGGAAACTGAGTAGGGGAGACGGGGGCCGCCCGTTACAGCGGATAATGCATGTTTGTGCGTGAGAGGTGCGTCTTTTGACGAATTTGGGTGGTACCGCAGGAGTAGCTCTTGTCCCATGGAAGGGACAGGGGTTTATTTTTTTACTGGAGGAATGACAAATGAATTTAAACGGTGTTGATTTTGATACCTATTTTAACAACTATCCGAACGCTGAAGGCTATTTTGGTAAATACGGCGGTGTGTACGTAGAAGATAAATTGAAAGCGGCGATGGCGGAGATCACCGAAGCGTATTACTCCATCTGCCAGTCCCGCAAATTCATTGCCGAGCTGCGCCGCATTCGCAAAGAATTCCAGGGCAGACCTACTCCTGTGTCCCACCTGGAGCGTTTGTCCGACGCGTTGGGCGGCAAGGTGCAACTGTACGCCAAACGTGAGGATTTGAACCACTCGGGTGCGCACAAACTCAACCATTGTATGGGTGAAGCTTTGCTCGCCAAATATATGGGCAAAAAGAAGATTATCGCTGAAACCGGTGCCGGTCAGCACGGCGTGGCGCTGGCAACCGCGGCGGCGTATTTCGGTCTGGAATGTGACATTTACATGGGTTCTGTGGACATTGCGAAGCAGGCGCCCAACGTTGCGCGTATGAAGATTTTGGGCGCTAATGTTGTAGAGGTTACCCACGGTCTGAAAACCTTAAAAGAGGCGGTGGACGCGGCGTTTGACGCGTACAGCAAAGAATATAAAGATGCTATCTACTGCATCGGTTCGGTCTTAGGACCTCATCCGTTCCCGATGATGGTGCGTGATTTCCAGAGCGTTGTGGGAATTGAGGCAAGAGAGCAGTTCATCGATATGACCGGTCATCTGCCGAGCGCTATCGTTGCGTGCGTCGGCGGCGGCAGTAATGCGGCAGGTCTGTTCGCAGGGTTCCTCAATGATCCTATTGATATTTACGGTATTGAACCGCTTGGGCGTGGCGAGAAATTGGGCGACCACGCTGCGTCCCTCAAATATGGCACCGAGGGCATTATGCACGGCTTTAACAGCATCATGCTCAAAGACGAAAACGGCGATCCCGCGCCGGTATATTCGGTGGCGAGTGGTCTTGACTATCCGTCTTCCGGTCCTGAACACGCATTCTTGCAGGAAATCGGCCGCGTGAAATATGACGTCATCAACGATGAAGAAACCATCGATGCGTTCTTCAAACTGTCCCGCATGGAAGGTATCATTCCTGCTATCGAGAGCGCGCATGCGGTGGCGTACGGTATGAAACTCGCCAAAACGATGGAACACGGGTCGGTGCTCATCAACCTGTCCGGTCGTGGTGATAAGGACATGGACTATGTCATTGAGAATTACGGCATCCGTTAAAATTCCATAAAATCGGTTGGACCCCCCGCGATTACCCCACCCGGCCGTTCTTTTCGTGATTTTAAACAAAGTTGGGGTGGAAAAATCGGCGCGCGAAACGGAAAACCCCTTGAAAATGCGTTGTTTTTTATGGTTTTATTTGGTACAATCAACTTAAATAAGTAGGTGTCAAATCTGCTGAGAAGAAAGGGAGCTTTTTTATGGGTTTTTCAGGTTGTCCGCACATGCCGGAATTTGAGGCGCAGTGGTGTGCATCAACGGGAGTTACCTCCATTCAAAAACAGGAAAAAGCGTTTGTCATCCGTGTCAAGATCGGTGCGAAAACACGGGCTTTGGCGATCACATTTCCCAAGGTCGGCGGTGTGCGTTTCACCGAGACCGAGGGCTTCTTCAAATACGATGATAATCTGCCTCTGACTTACAGCGGCAAAAAGAATTTGAAAGTCGCGGCAGGGGATACCGCTGTCGTGTTCCGCAAGGATGAAGCAAAGGGCTTTTTATTGGACGTGCAAAAGAACGGCAAAACGGTGCTTGCCTTGGATGGAGAGAGTTTTGCGTTCGGTTTTATCGGCGATAAAGTCAAAAAGCTTAAGAAGGTGAAATTCACCGCTCCGTTTGCGGACGGCGAGATGCTGTACGGTCTGGGCGAGCGCTATAATAAATTTAACCAAGTCGGTTGCCGCGCATATCTGTGGAATCTTGACACCGGTTTCGGCAAAGATGCACAAGAGAGCTATCAGAATATTCCGTTGCTGCACAGTACCGCAGGCTACACCTTGTTTTTCAACAACACCTACGGCGGTTGGGCGGATTTTGGTGTAGAAAAAGCGAACATCTACTCGTTTGATTATTTGGGTACGGCGATCGATTTGTTCGTGTTCACCGACAGCGCGCTTGAAAACCTGAATCACTATGCCGCTATCACCGGTTATCCCATCCTGCCTCCCAAGTGGGCGTATGAATATTGGATGGGCGGTGGTCTTGGCGCTTGGCAGAATGAAGGCAAGTCCTTCCAGCAGAATCTGCGTGAATATCTCGATGGCTATGCCGAAATGGGCATTCATCACATCGCCGCTTGCTATGGTGAGTCCGGTCCTTGTAAGACCGAAGAATGTTATGAAATGCTGAGAGAATCCGGCTGCCGTATGCATTTCTGGAACTGGCCGGGCCTGTCGCAGGAGCACGGTTTACGTGTAGAAGGCGACGATTTTGAGACAAAAGGCAAATCGGCACAAGAATACGTCTCTTACGTCGGTAAGGTTGTGTACGGCAGTGACGCCTTGGAAGATCAGCCCTATCCGCAGGAAAAGAAAAACGGCAAATGGTTTATCCCGAGCGTATGGTTTGATTTCACCCATCCCAACGTCGGCAAATTGTTAGAAAAGCGTTATGAACGCTATTTCAAGCTGGGTCTTAAAGGTGCTATGGTGGACTTTGGCGAGTTTATCAAACCCAATTGGAAACTGCACAGCGGCGAGATGGGTGAGACTGCTCACAACCAGCACGCGTACTGGTATGGCAAAGCAATGTTTGAGACGTTCCATAAATATTGCGGTGATGATCACGTTTTGTATCAGCGCGCAGGTTGTGCAGGTAGCCAGCACTGGACGGTGCATTTCGGCGGCAACCAATCGGGCAATCCGAAAGGCATGAATCAGGCGTTGACCGGTCTGGTCACTGCGGCGGCATCCTGCATGCCGACTTGGGGCGGTGATATTGCAGGTCTCGACGGCTCGCCCACAAATGAAACCTATGTCCGTTGGCTGGAATACGGCACCTTTAGTCCGATCATGCGTGCACACGCAGGCGGCGGCCGTCCCGGCTCTAACCCATGGAACTATGGCGATACCGCCAAAGAGGTGTTTGACCGTCTGTACTGGTGGCGCGAGAATATGCTCCCGTACATTTACAGCCATGCGGTCAATGCACATAAAACAGGTTCTCCCATCGCCTTCCCGATGGTGATGCTGTTCCCCGAAGATAAAGCGGCTGTGGCGGAAGATCAGTATATGTTCGGTACCGAACTGTTGGTTGCTCCCGTGACCGGTGAATACATGAACTGGCGTATGGTTGCGTTCCCCGAAGGCAAATGGACCAATTTGTGGACGAGTGAGACGGTGGAAGGCGGCAGAACGCTGTACGTGACCGCGCCCATTGATACCATTCCCGTATATGTGCGCGAAGGTGCCGCGATGGTGCTGAGTGTACCTGCCGATACGCTGGATATTTGCGAGAATATGGAAGACAAAGCGCTCGTTTCTGCTTTGCTGGTGACCCCTGCGGCAGAAAAACGCGAAGTTACCCACTACGAGTCGGTGGATGAGGCGTATCGCTTTGTAACCGAAGGCGGCGACACCGCTGTGACCGTTTCTAATGTGGATGGTATGCAACTCGGTGCCGTGCTGGTGTACGGCTGTGAAGCCACCCGTGTGTTAGCGGATGGCAAGGAAGTTGCCTTTACAGCCGAAAACGGTAAAACCAAAGTATGGTTGCCTGACGGCTTTGCAAAATTGGAAGTATTCTAAAAAACATGAAAACGACCCCCGCGATATACCCGCGGGGGTTCTTTATACCGTTTTCTACCGTGTTGTGAACACGTTTTATCGATTGTTGACAAGAATTTCCGATTACGATACAATAAAAGCAGAACGATGGTCATGATGTGTTTGACGGAGGTGATAGGATGCGTCGGGTTGTAGTACTTTTTGGTGTTGCTTGTATGTTTTGCACCTTGCTTTTGAGTGGGTGTACGTCTGTGAAGACGGAAGTGAATGACAACAGTGGCGAACTATCTGTTGTTCCCCATGAACTTATAGAGCT
>JAZUAN010000050.1:0-1586 GCA_045638005.1 Acutalibacteraceae bacterium
AGAGCGACCGTAAACGGCATCGTCGTGAAACCCGTTATTCCTGCCGATTGGGATAGGGTGACAAGACTCGAACAGTTTCTCTTGCCGCCTTTTCCCGCCTTGCTTGCGCTCGTTCTTGTAAGGCGACAGCCTTACTGCAAACATCGCGCTTCGCCTTTCGGAAAAAGTCGTGGAAGAGAAACTCTTCGACCTGACAAATTAAGAATTTTTTGGAGAGGCGAAGCCGAAGAGTGCAGTAATACTGCCGTATTACAAACGATGAGGCAAGAAAAAACGGAAAATTATTATTTGTCAGGCGTGACAGGTTCGAATCTTGTCACCCTAAGGAGGAAAAATTATGTTAATCGTACAGAAATTCGGCGGTTCTTCGGTGAAGGACGCGGAAAGCGTTATGCGCGTAGCGAACACCGTCGTCAACACCTACCGTGAAGGCAACGATGTGGTGGTGGTCGTATCCGCACAGGGTGATACCACCGATGACCTCATCGCAAAGGGTAAAGAAATCAACCCGAACGGTAGCAAGCGTGAAATGGATATGCTGATGTCTGCGGGTGAGCAGATCTCCATCTCGCTGCTCGCCATGGCGATCGAAAAGCTCGGTTGCCCGGCGATCTCGCTGCTCGGCTGGCAGGCGGGCTTCCATACCTCGTCCGCCTATTCCGCAGCACGTATCCGCCGTGTGGATACCGAGCGCATCCGCAGCTGCTTGGATCAGAAAAAGATCGTGGTGGTTGCCGGCTTCCAGGGTATCAACAAGTATGAGGATGTCACCACCTTGGGTCGCGGCGGTTCGGATACCAGTGCGGTGGCGATCGCAGCTTCCATGAAAGCAGACGTTTGCCAGATCTACACCGACGTGGACGGCGTGTTCACTGCCGATCCCCGCAAGGTGCCCGGCGCTTTCAAACTGGATGAGATCACCTATGACGAAATGTTGGAGCTGGCGACTTTGGGTGCGCAGGTACTCAACAACCGCTCTGTAGAAATGGCAAAAAAATACAATGTGGCGTTGGAAGTTCGTTCCAGCCTGCGTAATGTCCCCGGTACAGTTGTGAAGGAGGTAGTCAATATGGAAAAAATGCTGATAAAGAGTGTAGCGAAAGATGTCGATGTGGCGAGTGTAATGATCGTGGGTCTGCCGGATGAGCCCGGTATCGCGTTCAAGGTTTTCTCCCGCGTGGCAAATGCCCACATTAACGTGGATATCATCTTGCAGTCTGTGGGTCGTGACGGCACTAAGGACATCACTTTCACCGTCCCCGGTGATAAGGGCGAGGCCGCCGTGGAAGCGTTGCGCGAATATTGTGACGCTGTGGGTGTTAAGAGCCTGTCCTGCGGCGATCAGTATGCGAAGGTGTCCATCGTCGGCGCCGGTATGGAGACCCATGAGGGTGTTGCCGCGCAGATGTTTGAGGCGCTGGCTGACAGCAAGATCAACATCTGCATGATCTCTACCAGCGAGATCAAGGTGTCCGCGCTCATCCCCAAAGAGGATGCCGATCGCGCTGTTGCTGCTATCCATGCGAAATTCTTTGAGTAATATATAAAAGCAGAACCGTCACCGCACCGCCGTGGGGGGTCTATTT
>JAZUAN010000051.1:0-17965 GCA_045638005.1 Acutalibacteraceae bacterium
ATAGCCGCAAGGAAGGGGAGACCTATACCTTCTACGACGGTCCGCCGACCGCAAACGGTAAACCGCATATCGGTCACGTGCTCACCCGTGTAATCAAAGATAAGATCCCCCGTTATCGCACCATGAAAGGCTATATGGTCCCCCGTAAAGCGGGTTGGGATACCCACGGTCTGCCGGTTGAGTTGGAAGTGGAGAAGCTGCTTGGATTAGACGGCAAAGAGCAGATCGAGACGTATGGACTTGACCCCTTTATCGACAAATGTAAAGAAAGCGTTTGGAAATATAAAGGCATGTGGGAGGATTTCTCCGCAACCGTCGGTTTCTGGGCGGATATGGACGACCCGTATGTCACCTATCACAACGATTTCATCGAGTCGGAGTGGTGGGCATTAAAACAGATCTGGGACAAAGGCCTTTTGTATAAGGGCTTTAAGATCGTGCCCTACTGCCCCCGCTGCGGTACGCCGCTGTCCAGCCATGAGGTAGCACAGGGTTACAAGAACGTGAAAGAGCGCAGCGCCATTGTCCGCTTCAAAGTGGTGGGCGAGGATGCGTGGTTCCTCGCTTGGACCACCACTCCGTGGACCTTACCGTCCAATACCGCTCTGTGCGTCAATCCCAAAGACACCTATTGCCGCGTGAAAGCCGCTGACGGTCAGGTATACTATATGGCAGAAGAACTCTTAGATCGTGTGCTCGGTAAACTTGCCGAGGGTGATACACCTGCCTATGAGATTTTGGATCGCTATGTCGGCACCGATCTCGAAAACAAAGAATATGAGCCGCTGTTTGACTGCGCGCGTGCAAGAGCGGAGCAACAGCATAAAAAGGCGTTTTATGTCACCTGTGCGGATTATGTCACCATGACCGACGGTACCGGTATCGTGCATATCGCTCCCGCCTTCGGTGAGGATGACGCGCAGGTGGGTCGCCGCTATGATCTGCCGTTTATTCAGTTGGTGGATGCAAAAGGTAACATGACCGAGGATACCCCCTTTGCAGGTCTGTTTGTCAAAAAAGCGGATCCGCTCGTTTTGCAGGATCTTGAAGACCGCGGTCAGCTGTTCGATGCGCCGAAATTCGAGCATGACTATCCTTTCTGCTGGCGTTGTGATACCCCGCTGCTCTACTACGCGAGAGAGTCCTGGTTTATCAAGATGACAAATGTGAAGGAAGACCTCATCCGCAACAACAACACCATCAACTGGATTCCCGAAAGCATTGGTAAGGGTCGTTTTCGCGACTGGCTCATCAATGTGCAGGACTGGGGTGTCAGCCGCGACCGTTATTGGGGCACACCGCTCAACATCTGGGAATGCGAATGCGGTCACCGTCACTCTATCGGCAGTATCGCGGAGCTCAAAGAAATGTCCGATAACTGTCCCAATGATATTGAACTGCACCGTCCTTTTATCGACGCTGTTACCATCACCTGTCCCAAATGCGGAAAGCAGATGAAGCGTGTGTCCGAGGTGCTTGACTGTTGGTTTGACTCGGGTGCGATGCCGTTTGCACAGCATCATTATCCGTTTGAGAATAAGGATCTCTTTGAACAGCAGTTCCCCGCTGACTTCATTTCCGAAGCGGTGGACCAGACCCGTGGTTGGTTCTATTCGTTGCTTGCTATCTCCACTTTAATATTCAATAAAGCGCCGTACAGAAACGTTATCGTGCTGGGTCACGTGCAGGACGAAAACGGTCAAAAGATGTCCAAATCCAAGGGCAATGCTGTCGATCCGTTTGAAGCACTTGAAACCTATGGTGCTGATGCGATCCGTTGGTATTTCTACAGTAATTCCGCACCCTGGCTGCCCAACCGTTTCCACGGCAGAGCGGTCATGGAGGGTCAGCGCAAGCTGATGGGCACGCTGTGGAACACTTATGCGTTCTTTGTATTGTACGCGGACATTGACAAGTTTGATGCCACTAAGTATACCCTCGAATACGACAAACTGTCGGTGATGGATAAATGGTTGCTGTCCAAACTCAACACGCTTGTGAAAGAGATGGACGAAAACCTGGCTAACTATCGTATCCCCGAAGCCGCGCGCGTATTGCAGGAGTTCGTGGATGAAATGAGTAACTGGTACGTCCGTCGTTCCCGTGAACGTTTCTGGGAGAGCGGTATGCCGCAGGATAAGATCAATGCGTATATGACCCTGTATACCGCGCTTGTTACCGTGTGTAAAGCGGCAGCACCCATGATTCCGTTCATGACCGAGGATATCTATCAGAACCTCGTGCGTTCTTTGGATGATACCGCCCCCGAAAGCATCCATTTGTGCGACTATCCCACCGTTAATGAACAGTTTATTGATAAAGAGCTGGAAGCTGCGATGGAAGAGGTGTTGCAGGTGGTGGTACTCGGCCGTGCCGCTCGCAACGGTTCCAACCGCAAAAACCGTCAGCCGCTCGCGAAAATGTATGTGAAAGCGGAAACGGCACTGTCCGAACTGTATCAGCAGATCATCGAGGAAGAACTCAATGTCAAAGCGGTGGAATTCGTCGCCGATACCTCTGCGTTCTCCTCTTATACCTTCAAGCCGCAGCTCAAAACCGTCGGCCCGAAATTCGGCAAACAGCTGGGCGAAATCCGCACTGCACTTGCCGAAATTGACGGCAATGCGGCGATGGCAGAGCTCACTGCGAACGGTGTGCTGACTTTGGCGCTCCCGTCGGGTGAAGTGAAATTGGCAGAAGAAGACCTGCTGATTGACACCGCACAGCAGGAAGGCTACTTCACCATTGCCGACCGTGGTGTGACGGTGGTGTTGGATACCACTCTGACCCCCGAACTGATCGAAGAGGGCTTTGTGCGTGAGGTCATCAGCAAACTGCAGACCATGCGCAAAGAAGCAGGCTTTGAAGTGACCGACCATATCACTGTGTTTGTCAATGGCAACGAAAATCTTGCTGAACTCATCACCCGTAATGCAGAAACTATCTGCGAAGATGTCTTGGCAGATGGCATCGTCATGCAGGAAACTGACGGTTTCGTCAAAGAATGGGATATCAACGGCGAAAAGGTTACCTTCGGCGTGAAGAAAAACTAATAAAAAGCGTGTGATACTATGGTATCACACGCTTTTTATTTTTGTATTTTTCGCGAGATGGTGCTACAATCAAGACAAGATATGGAGGGAGCGATATGGCAGCATTTGACCAATCTTTTCCCAAACAATTTGATGTGCAGTTACACACATGGGGTGCTCTGCAAGAGGTGTTGCAAACCAAAGCAGTGTGCGTGCTTTGGCGGCGACGAAGCGAGCACGTGGTTCGGTCTTGAACAGGTAGTGTTCGGTATTCTGTCGCTTTCCAGCTGCGGCTTTAGTTTCTGGGGCAGTGATCTCGGTGGCTTTTTCGGTACCCCTTCCACCGACATTTATTGTCGTTGGTTGGAGTTTGCTACCTTCTCGCCGCTGATGCGTGCGCACGGTATCATTGTCGCAAAAGATCCGTGGAATTTCGGTGAGAAAGCGGTTGCGGCTTTCAAAAAGTATTTTGCATTGCGCGAATCTATCCTTGATACCCTCTATTCCGCTGCTGTACATTCCCATAAAACCGGTGAACCGATGCTCAAAGCACTTGCGGTCGCGTTCCCGGGTGAAACGGAACTTTTCAATGTGGGAGATGAATATCTCTTCTGTGACAGCCTGCTTGTAGCGCCGATTATCAAGGAAAACATCACCTTTCGCGAGGTAAAACTGCCTGTTGGCAACTGGACCGATCTTTGGACCGGCGAGGTTATAAAAGGCGGCAAGACCATTACCTGCGACGTGCCACAGGATCATATTGCGGCGTTTGTAAAGGAAAACACCTTGCTTCCCGTGAGCGCGGATGCGGGCGGTTCGCTAACCGCACTATGCGGCGAAAAAACCGACATTTATCTCATCACCACTCATACAGGCGCAAAAACACATACAATTTACTTCGAAAACGGCAAAAAAACGTTTCTGTCAGTTATAAAGACGGCGTTTTAGTGGTAGACGGCGATGTAGACAGACCTGTAATGGCGTTCGACTTTACACCAAACAAGATCCTTGTGAACGGTGAGGAAGGAGGTGCTTTCGGTGGTTAAAATGTTTTCTACGACAAAATGGTTTGAAAGTGATTGGAAATACCGCTCGGATACGGTGGAAGACCGTGAAGTTTCCCTGCCGCATTATGCGGATAGGGAGGATACCGGTGTTTCCTACGTCAAAGAATTCAAATGCGCCTGCAAAGAGGGCACCCGCTATCTTTTCTATTGCGAGGGCAATCCGTTACCGCTGACGGCCAGACTCAACGGAAAAGTGCTTGATCGCGTGGAGGAGATTGACGGCATCTGTCACTGGGATATGACCCCCTTCCTCGCGGCGGATAATACGCTCGTTTTGTCGGTTGGCGAGGGCGATGCCCGCCCCGGCGTTTATCGCAATGTATGGCTGCGAGAGGTGGATGCCGTTTCGGTATCCGCACTACCGTCCGTTGAAACCTATGCGGCGGCTAATGAGATCGCTACCCTGCGCACTGCGCTTACATTGGATAATGTGACGGACATGCCGGCCATGGTGACGGTGGAGTATGTGTTGTTGTCCGGTACTGAAACAGTACATGCGAATATGCACAAAACCATCGTGTGACCGACTTTGAGGATGAAGTGGAATTTACCCCCTACACCTCCGGTATTATCCGCGCAGAGGAGGAATTTGCGGTGGATACCGGTATTGCATCGGATGCGCACGGTAATGTGGTCTCTTCCGGTAAAAAGGTGACCGAGACAACCGCAGGATACCGTGTGCCGTTCAAAAACGGTATGGCATCGGTGCGGTATTCCGCTAAAAACAATTCTCGCTTCACAGCGGTGTCTGCGGAATGCTCGCTCGGAAAAGAAACGGTATTTATCAATTATTAAGTATATTGCTGTGACAAATGCCGCCTGCACACGCAGGCGGCATTTTCCAAATATTTTCAAAAAAGGGTTGACAAACTAAGGGATAGTAGGTATAATGCATAGAGGTTAGCATGTGCTAACCTCTATGCAAGACGAACGGTTAGCATTTGCTAATCAATGCGATTTTGCTGTCAGTTTATGTAGCGAAAACGTGGTGATACATATGACTTTGAAAGATGCAAAAGAAGGTATTGAATATATCATTCAGCAGATACAGACAGACGATGAGGAGTTGGATGCCTTCTTGTTTTCTCTCGGCTGTTACAGTGGGGAAACCATTACGGTGGTGTCGCATCTGAAGGGTGGTTGTATCGTTTCCATTAAGGACGCCAGATATAATATCGACAATCAGTTAGCACAGGCAATCATTATCTGAAAAAGCCGAAAACAGTCTGCTGATTGTTTTTTTGCTCAATGGTTAGCGAACGCTAACTTGAAACTTGTAACTGCATCCGCGAGGATTTATTGTTGAGGAGGAACCCAAAATGAGAATTGCTTTGACAGGCAATCCGAACTCCGGTAAAACCACTATGTACAACGCGTTGACCGGTCGCAATGAAAAGGTCGGCAACTGGGCGGGTGTTACCGTAGACAAAAAGGAACACCCTATTAAAAAGGCGTACTATGCGGGTGATGAGCAGTTGATCGCTGTTGATCTTCCCGGTGCGTATTCCATGTCTCCCTTCACCGGCGAGGAGAACATCACCAGTGCTTATGTAAAGAAGGAAAACCCCGATGTAATCATCAATATTGTGGATGCTTCCAACCTGAGCCGCAGTCTTTTCTTTACCACACAGCTGTTGGAACTCGGCATTCCGATGGTGGTTGCGCTGAATAAAAGCGACATCAATAAGAAAAAGGAGACGAAAATCGATACAGACGGTCTGTCCGAAAAACTCGGTTGTCCGGTGGTGAATACGGTTTCCACTTCTGCTGATGGTCTCAAAGCGGTTGTGGAGATGGCGATAAAGCAGGTCAACACGCTGCAAAAGGCGCCGTATAGCCAAGGTGAGGTAGATTTCACCGATAAAAAGGCGGTCGAAGCGGCTGACCGCAGACGCTTTGAATTTGTCAACCGCATTGTGAAAACAGTGGAGACCCGCAAGGTTTTGACCAAGGACAAAAACTTCGGCGATAAGATCGACGCAGTGCTCACCAATAAATGGTTGGGTATTCCGATTTTTGCGGTTGTTATGTTTTTGGTGTTTCAGATCTCGCAGACCTGGCTTGGCAACTGGATCGCGGAAGGTATTGAATTCGAAAATGGAACGACCATTCCCGGTTTGGTACCGCTGTTAGAAGTGTTCCAAGGCTGGGTAGGTGAGTTGCTCTCCGATGCAAATCCGCTGTTATCTGCCATTCTCGTGGATGGTGTTATCGGTGGCGTGGTTGCCGTTGTCGGCTTTTTGCCTCTCGTGATGGTGATGTACTTCCTGCTGGCATTGCTTGAAGATTGCGGCTATATGTCTCGCGTCGCGGTGGTGTTGGATCCCATCTTCAAGAAGGTTGGTCTTTCCGGCAGATCGGTTATTCCTTTTGTTATCGGTATTGGTTGTGCGGTTCCGGGTGTTATGGCATCCCGTACCATCCGTAACGAGCGTGAGCGCAGAGCTACCGCCATGCTCACTCCCTTTATGCCTTGCGGCGCGAAAATTCCCGTTATTTCGTTGTTCGCTGGTGCGTTTTTCGAGAATGCAGGTTGGGTAAGCTTTACCATGTACCTCACGGGTATCGTGGTTATCTTCCTCGGCGCACTGCTTGTGAATAAAATTACGGGATATAAAGCGAAAAAATCCTTCTTTATTATCGAATTGCCTGAATATAAGGCGCCGTCTTTATGGGGCGCTTTCAAATCTATGTGCAGCCGCGGTTGGGCGTATATCGTGAAAGCCGCTACCATCATCCTTCTCTGCAATATGGTCGTTCAGCTCATGCAGACTTTTGATTGGAGCTTCCGCGTGGCCCAAACCGCTGATACTTCCATCCTTGCTTCTATCGGCGCGCCGTTCGCCTACCTGCTCGTTCCGATTGTGGGTGTTGTCAGTTGGGAGCTTGCGGCGGCGGCTATCACCGGCTTTATCGCCAAAGAAAACGTTGTCGGCACTCTGGCTGTGTGCTTTGTCGGTCTTGAAAATCTTATTGATACCGAAGAACTCGCGCTCATGGAGGGTGCGGGTGCTGAGGTCGCGGGCATTATGGCAATTACCAAGGTTGCCGCGCTTGCATACCTCATGTTCAATTTGTTTTCCCCGCCGTGCTTTGCTGCTATCGGTGCGATGAATGCGGAAATGAAGAGCGCTAAATGGCTTTGGGGCGGTATCGGTTTGCAGCTTGGTTTCGGTTACACGATCGGCTACCTGATTTATACCGTCGGTACGCTTATCACCGCGCCTGCAATGCTGGGTGTTTTCGCTGCGATTGCCGGTCTGATTGCCGTGGCGATTATGGCAGCGATCGTCGTAATGCTTATATGTAATTCCGAGAAAAAGCTCAAAGCTGAATATGCGTTGAAAGCCCAAAATAAAAAAGAACACGCTGTGAAGTGATTGTATGAAAGATTTTATAATTATTGCGATCTTGATATGTATTGCCGCCTGCATTATTTTGTATCTGTATAAAGCGAAAAAACGCGGTGAAGCTTGTATCGGGTGCCCGTATTCCAAACAATGCGGCAGTAAATGTAACGGCGGTTGTCATACCGCCAAGACGGATAGTGACGAATAAAAGAGCAGTGGCTGTGCACGACATGGTGCACGGCCACTGCTTTTTTTACTGTGTTTTTTGTACTTTGGCAGGCATGCTTAGCAGCAATACGGCGGACAGTACCAAAAGAATGCCGATAAAAGAGACCGGGGAAGGGATCTCGCGGTACACGAGCAGTCCCAGTATGGCTGCCATTACCGGCTCAATGGAAACGATGACAGCTGCTTTGGAATTCTCGGTATATTGGAGACCGATCGTATAAAAAAGATACGGTAAAAGCGTTGTAATAGCGGCGAACAGTAAAAACAGCCCACCGATTTTGATACCGCTCGTTTGAAACGCTGCAAAAATACCGCTAAAATCGGTAAGGAACGCGCCGCCTATCGCCGCAAATAAAAAGGTGTATGCGGTAATGGTCCAACCGGAATAACCGTATTGAATGGCAAAACGCGAAAAAATGCTGTACAGCGCATATCCAAACCCTGAGCCGATGCCGAAAAGGAATGCGGAAAGACTGAGCTCGTTGCTGCCGGATACTATACCGCTAACCAACAGGCAACCCGCAAAAGCGAGACATAGGGCGATCCATTTCTTTGCGGTGAGCTTTTCCTTGAACAGTAAGCGGGAGAGTAACATCACGAAAATGGGGGAGGTATACAACAGCACGGCGGCTACCGCCATAGAGGATGCGCTGATGGTGGTGATATAGCAATAGTTAAAGAATACCACGCTTAGAATACCGGTACCGAGAAAGCACCATATATGGCGCAACTTTATTCGCAGCAAAGTCGGCTTGATGATCGCAAGCGCTGAAAACAAAACGATGGTGGTGATGGCGGCGCGCAGTTCCACCATCTGCATGTTGGAAAGTCCTGCATCCTCCATGGTATGTACAAATAAGCCCATAGAGCCCCATAAACAGCCTGCAAGCAGAATGAGCAGAGACGGTGCATGCTTTTTCATGCTTTTTCCTCCGGTCTCGCTTGCAATGCTGCGGAGATTTTTGCAGTACGCTCATCCGCGGTAATATGCTGTTCACGGCAGAACAGCATCAGATATTCCACGTTACCGTTGGTGCCGTGGATGGGGGAGACGGTCATGTCGGTCATGTACAGACCGTTTTCGGCGGCATTATCGGCGATGCTTTCCATTAGCGGCGGCAGAATGGCAGGGTCTTTGACGATGCCGTTTTTGCCGAGCGCTTTTTGCGGTGCTTCAAATTGCGGTTTGATAAGGCAGATGCAGCACCCCTCATCCGATAAGACCGCATTGATGGCGGGGAAGATCTTGGTGAGCGAGATGAAGGATACGTCTGCCGTTACCATATCACAAGTGCCGACCTGTTCTTTGGTCAGACGGCGTGCGTTGGTACGTTCCAAGACGGTCACGCGTTCATCATTACGCAACTCCCACGCGAGAATGCCGTACGCTACGTCCACCGCGCACACGTGCGCCGCACCGTTTTGTAACAGACAATCGGTAAAACCACCATTAGAAGCCCCGATATCGCACACGCGCTTGCCCGTGGGGTCAACGCCGAATACAGCGAGTGCTTTTTCGAGTTTATATCCCGAGCGGCTGGCGTATTTACGCGTCTTTTCTTTGAGGGTGAGCACTGTGTCGGCAGGCACCGACATACCCGGTTTATCGGCGGGTGTCTGTCCGATAAGCACGCGTCCCTCCATGATAAGCGCGGCAGCCTCGGTTTCGGATACCGAAAACTGATCTGCCGCCAAAATATCTAAACGGATATTCTCCATGTTTATCCTTCTTTCTTGATAGTGATAGCATACTTCATGAGTAATGAGCAGGGGCGGTAGGATAGTTTTGATCTGCGCAAGCCTTCATCTCCCGCATCATCCTCACGGTTGATATACAAAAGTTTTTTTCGTTGCATATACTGCGCAAATGCCTGTGATATCGCTTGATATACCCCTTCATACAGGGTGTCCGCCTTCTCGACGTGCACACACAGCATGTCCCCTATGATCTCACCGGCTGACAGTGCCACGATGGTACCGTTTTTTCGCAGTGCACCGGCATATATGCCGAGTGTTTGCATGTTTTCCAACAGTTCGCAGCTGCGCACACTTTCTTCAATCTCCATCGCGGAAAGGACCTCTTTTTCGGCATGCCGCTGTGAAAAAGCACGCACAAACGCGACCGCTTCCGGAATTTGCTCCGGTTTTATGGGTTCAAACACGCATTCCGGATTGGCGTTCCAAAAACGTTTTAAATGGTTGCGCTTTCCGGATAGTTTTCTGCCGGGGAAGCTGATAAAGGTTTCGTAATCATACAGATAGTCAGCAGAGTCCCGCCACTCTTTTATTTCACAGAGGTCACCGTATCGCGCGGAAAACAGCGGCACTGCGGTTTCGGGTACACCTGCAAACCGCAGCGGGATATTTTCTCGCTCACAGTATTGTTCAAGAAACGCAAACGCGGCATCCCTGTCTCCGTCACCGATGGGGAAGGTGAAAAAACATCCCGCGGATAGGGTGATGCGGCAAAGCAGCATACCTGCATGAATGCAAAAAGCGGTTTTCAAATATTTACGCCACATAAAAGCCGCGCCTACCGTATAATCGCTGACACGGTATTGCTGGCTTTCATAGAAGGGGCGGAGTGTCGGCGCGTCACTTGCGCGCAATGGAGAAAATTCTGGCAAAAGGAACACCTCATATATCCAGTAGTTTTTGTACGTCTTTTTTAGATACCTGCCGCAAACGGTGGCAGGTTCGTTTTTCATTATAGGTGTACACATACACGTCGCAAATATCCCGCCGCTTTTGGAACACGCTTTGGCGTATGCGTATGAAACTGATACGCTCCTGCGGAATAACCACGGTATGCAATGTGAATTTACGGCTGTACCGCATGGTGATACATGCAGCTGTAACGCCCATACCCGCAGAGCCCCTGTCCAATACGGCAATCACAAGCCGCCATATCACCGGAATGCAAGCGATTACACCCACAAAGTGTAGCAGTTCGGTAAAAGTAGCTGTAAAGGGAGTTAGTAAATATACTGCGAGCGGGATGAGTACAAGTATTAGCAACGGCCATCGGACATACCGCCAAAGGGCATGTTTAACCGGTTTGACGGTGGCAGCACAGCATGGCAATTCCCATAAAAGCTGTTCTAAAACCCGCTTGGTGGTAGCCGCTGTGGCGGCGGGAAGCAGTACCGCTTTATCGTTTTTGCGTTTGCCGTAGCCGATGCAGTGCAGAAAAACAACATATAACCCTAAAATTTTGCTCAGTACGGTTTGTCTGAGATTGAGGAAGTTTATGGCCTTTACCGGACAGGTATAGTTGCGTGGGTTAAAAAAGCCGCTGCAAATATGCAGCATATCCCTATGCCGCACCACCGAAAATCCGATGTAATGCAGTAGGTTTCTCAAAAAATGCAGTGCCCAACCGATAAGCAGTATAAGCGCCGTGATAACAGCGGTGTGCGGCAGAAACCGCAAAGGGGCAGCGAGCGTATCCAATCCGTAAACGAGCTGCCGCTGGAATTCGGCGCCCAGTATTCTGCCGGATTGATTAAAAAACGCGGCAAACAGCAATATACCGGTCAAGGAGTTGGAAACGCAAAGGGATAAGAACAGAAGATACCGCCAACGCGCTTTATATTGCCGACGCTGCGGCGCGGATGTATCCGGCAGCCGCAATGTGAGCAGTGTATCAGCATCTTTTTTGTATAACAGCAGCGAAAAATCGGTGTTGTGCCATATACCGCCTGCCGTATCAATGAACACACGCCTTGCACCAAACGGACGCAGATAAAAGGGCGCTTCCACCGAAAGGGTGGTGATGGTACTAAGCGGCAGGACAGATCTGCGGTGAAAAAGCCAGCCGTTTCGCAGGATGAGCATATCGTTTTTTATGAGTATACTGCTGCTTCTCCAAGAGAAGAACGCGAACACCAAAATGAGCAGCACGATGAGGATATCAAACCAACTGCCGCGCACCCACGCTTCAAATCCCGCGGGGTCGCGGATGGCAAGCAGACCGCGCAGTAACGGTAAGGATAGCAAAAAAACATATTTCCCGATGAAGGGCAGCATTTGCAGCGGGTGCTGTCGTCTGTTTTCAGTCATCATGGGATATCCTCAAAAGGCTTTTTTGCAACGCAGCTGCATTTTTTATATCCAATCCTTCTAACAAAAGGATACTGCCGGTCGCGAAAATCAAAAGTGACCGTACCTTGAAAAGTCGCTCGGGAATACCGTAAAAAACGGTGACGTAACGGATGCTGTCAAGGGGGATACGCTTTTCATTTTGAAAAAACACGCCGCTCCATATAGTGAGATGGGTAGCATCTGTTGCAAAAGCTAAGGTTTTAAAACGTAAAGACAGATATATCAAAACGAATATCACAAGCGCAATGCCGCCTGTAAGAGACGGTATTCGCCATGCGCGGGGCAGAAAAAAAGTCAGTAAAACGATCAGCACGGTAAAAGCGGCGATATACATTCCCCAGACCGCGCTTAAGCGGCGGGAAGGGCGCGTTTTCGCCATACATGTACCTCCTTGTGCAAACATCTATTATAGGATACCTCTTTTAGAGGTTTTTTTCAACATTTTTTCAAAATTCGTATATGCGTATTTTTTCGCGAGAGAATAAAAAGGAATACACTATGGAGAGGAAGGTATACACTTGGATAAGACTTTTCAAAAAAGGGTGACCGAGCTGTTGCAAAGCGATGCGCACTATGCAATGCGGGAGGCATCGGCAAAGGAGTTGGAAGGTGCTATCGCACGAGCGGCGATGGAGAGGATATATCCGCTGTGGAAATCGGATAAAGGGAAACGTGCCGCGTATTTTTCGGCGGAATTTTTGATAGGCAGACTGACCTTTTCCAATCTTTTTAACATGGGATTGTTAGAGGATACCGTACAATTACTGGATGAGCAGGGGATAACCCCACGCGCGTTAGAAGAAATTAGCGATCCCGCCTTGGGTAACGGTGGTTTGGGCAGACTTGCCGCGTGCTTTTTAGACGCAGCGGCAACCAAGGGTATCTCGCTGGACGGATACGGTATCCGGTATCGGTATGGATTGTTTCGCCAATATATAGAGGATGGTTTTCAAAAGGAAACGGCGGACGATTGGCTTAAATGCGGTGATCCGTGGTCGGTGCGTCGTGAGGAGGAGCGTGTGAAGATCACCTTTGGTGATCAGACCGTATGGGCAGTACCGTATGATATGCCGGTGATCGGTTACGGTATGCAAACGGTCAATACCCTCCGCCTGTGGCAGGCGGAGGCGGAGACGCCGTTTGATTTTTCGCTTTTTGACAGCGGACGATATGCGGCGGCTTTTTCCGAGCAGGTGGATGCGCAAACCATCACAGCTGTGTTGTATCCTAATGACAATTCTCCCGCCGGCAAGCGGTTACGCTTAAAACAGCAGTATTTTTTTGCGGCGGCATCCATACAGGATCTTTGGCGCAGATTTAAAAGAGAGGGCGGTACCGATCCTGCCGATTTTGCGGATACGTGCGTCGTACAGCTAAACGATACCCACCCGACGGTGGCAATCCTTGAATTTTTGCGGCTGATGACCGAAGGCGGCATAGAGTTTGCGGATGCGTTGAACCTTGCTCGCAAGGTGTTTGCTTATACTAACCACACCATCATGCCCGAGGCGCTGGAAAAATGGGATGTGACGCTTTTCAAAAAGGTGTTGCCGCAGCTGTATCCGCTTGCACGAAAGTTGCAACAGACCATGCGCGGTGAGCTGCGTGAAATGGGTGTCACCGATTTTGAGGCGTTTGATATTCTGACCGATGGGCAGATACACATGGCGCGTATGGCGTTGTTTGCTTCGCACGCGGTCAACGGTGTGGCGGCGATCCACACGGAATTGCTCAAAACGCGGGTTCTGCCCGCATGGCACGCGCGGTTTCCCGAAAGATTTTTCAGTATCACCAACGGTATTACTCAGAGGCGGTGGTTGACACTTGCCAATCCGGAACTTTCCGCACTTATCACCGAGCGGATAGGGGATGGTTTTATCACCGATCTGTCCCAGTTACAGCAGCTGAAAGAGTTTGCGGATGATCGCGCTTTTTTGGAGCAGCTGCGGTTTATGCGACAGAAAAAGAAAAAGCAGTTGGCTGTGTATATGGAGAAAAAAGATGGTCTCACACTTCGCTGGGACTTTTTATTGGATGTGCATATCAAACGTTTGCACGAATATAAACGGCAGCTGCTCAACGCCCTTTCAATTTTGGATATTTGTTTTGGCTTGCAGGACGGCAGTATTGATACCTTTACCCCCACCGCCTTTGTGTTCGGTGCAAAGGCGGCACCCGGCTATCACCGCGCCAAAGCCATTATTAAACTCATCAATGCGGTAGCAGCGTATGTTCAGGCGGATACAAAGCTGTCGGATAAGGTACAGGTGATTTATGTCAGTGACTATTCGGTATCCTATGCCGAAAAACTAATCCCGGCGGCGGATATTTCCGAGCAGATTTCTACCGCGGGCACCGAGGCGTCCGGTACCGGCAACATGAAATTCATGCTCAACGGTGCGGTGACGCTTGGCACCTATGACGGCGCTAACATCGAGATCGTCAGGGAAGCGGGCAGAGAAAACAACTATATTTTCGGCGCGACGGTGGAGGAACTGGAACGCATTCGCCCCTTGTATGCGCCAAAGGAATTGATAGCAAATGACCCACGATTGAAGCGGGTGACGGATGCGCTTATTGACGGCACTTTGGATGACGGCTCAACCGGTATGTTCAAAGATTTATATAAATCTTTGACCGAAAGCGACTGGCAGCAGGCGGATTATTATTATGTGCTCGGCGATTTCCATGCCTATCAGGAGGCGCGTTTGCGCGTCAATCGGGAGTACCGTGACAGTGATGCATTTACCCGAAAAGGACTAATGAATATTGCGTCTGCCGGTTACTTCTCCGCTGACCGTGCGATCGCAGAATATGCCGAAAAAATATGGGAACTGTAATTTCCTATTTTCCTCTTGCAAAACGAACAAGTTTATAGTAAAATATAACAAGTTGCAGCACAATATTTTATTTTACTGCAAACATAGCTGTTTTGCAGCAAAACCGAAAGGGGAACTTACAGATGTGTGGCATAGTAGGCTATATTGGTAAGAAACCGGCAGCACCGCTGCTTTTGGAGGGCCTTGCCAAATTGGAATACCGCGGATATGATTCTGCCGGTATTGCGCTGAACGGTGCATCCGGTGTTGCTATTCATAAAGCCAAGGGCAGACTGAGCATTTTGTCTGACATGGTCAACGGTGGTAAGGATATGGAGGAGACTCTCGGTATCGGGCATACCCGTTGGGCAACCCACGGCAAACCCAGTGATGTCAATTCCCATCCGCATCGCAGCATGAGCGGTAAATTCGCGGTGGTGCACAACGGTATCATCGAGAATTACCTCGCTCTGACCGCCGAATTGCAGGCGGACGGCGTGCAGTTTGCGTCCGAGACCGACACCGAAGTGGTGGCACATTTGCTTGAAAAATACTATAAGGGTGATTTCCTCAAAGCGGTGAAAGCTACTGTTGCCCGCTTGGAAGGATCGTATGCACTGGGCATCGTTTGTGAGGATTATCCGGATCAGTTGATGGCGGTACGTAACGCAAGCCCCCTTATCATCGGTCTTGCCGAGGATGGTAACTTTATCGCTTCGGATATCCCTGCTGTGCTTGCACACACCCGCCGCGTGATCCATCTGCTGGATCATGATATCGTGCATCTCACCGAAGACAGCGTGACCATTTATGATATGAATGGTAACAAAGTGGGCCGCGAACCGTTTATAGTGGATTGGGATGTTGCGAGCGCCGAAAAGGGCGGTCATGCACACTTTATGATCAAGGAGATCATGGAGCAGCCCACCGCGTTGGAGGCCACCATTTCTCCCCGTATTGATGAAAACGGCGATATTGTGCTGGATGGTATCCATCTGACCCCCGAGCAGCTCAAAGCTTTCTCCCGTATTCACATCATTGCTTGCGGTTCCGCATATCATGTCGGTGTTGTGGGCAAATATGTGATTGAAAGCCTGACCCGCGTTCCGGTTGAAGTGGACCTCGCATCCGAGTTCCGTTATCGTGAACCCATCGTGGACGAGAAGTCTTTGGTCATCATCATCAGTCAGTCGGGCGAGACCGCGGATACGCTTGCCGCTCTGCGCGAAGCCAAAAAGCATGGCGCGCGCGTGCTGTCCATCGTGAATGTGGTTGGCAGCTCGATTGCTAATGAGAGTGACGACGTGCTGTACACTTGGGCGGGTCCGGAGATTGCGGTTGCGACCACCAAAGCATATTCCACCCAGCTCACCATGATTTATCTCATTGCTGTGTATATTGCAAAGGCTCTGGGCAAACTCGACGAGGCGGAAGTAAACCGTTTGATTGGTGAAATTCAGCATATACCGGATGCTGTCCGTGAAATCTTGAAGCTGGCACCCAGCTTGGAGCAGTTGGCGCAGCGGTATGCATATCTGGAGCACGCGTACTTCATCGGCAGAAACGTTGACTACGCTGTAGGTCTGGAAGCCTCCTTGAAGCTCAAGGAGATCAGCTATATCCATTCCGAGGCATACGCTGCCGGCGAACTCAAACACGGTACTATTTCGCTTATCGAAGAGGGTACCTTTGTCGTGGGTCTTGCCTGCTGCGGCAGACTACTGGATAAAACGCTGTCCAACATCAAGGAAGTGAAAGCCCGCGGTGCTGAGGTGCTGCTGGTCACTACTGAGGATAATGCCTCTATGGTGCCGGAAGCGGATCACGTGATCTATATCCCGAAGATCGACGAGTTGCTCATGCCCTCCTTGGAGGTTGTGCCGATGCAGCTGCTCAGCTACTATGTAGCGCTGGCTCGCAAGTGCGACATCGACAAACCCCGCAACCTCGCAAAGAGTGTTACGGTAGAATAACAATGAAAAACGCTGTGCAAACCTGCACAGCGTTTTTTGTTTTGATAGCGTCTCTTATTGCTCTTCAATTTTCCATTCGTCATGCCAGAAGATATACGGCACATCATCGATAAACTTGATGGGCAACCACACGTAATCTGCCATCGCGGTGTTTTTTACCGTGATCTCGGTCATGGGCATATTGCGGAGTTGAGCACGGCGTTCGGGGGTCATCGGATAGTCCTCGTCAAAGCGTGCGGCGTAGTATTCTACGCCGGTGGGCTTGTCGGGAGTCAAATCGTTGAGCCAACGATCCGCCATGGCGATATACAGATCTTCATAGTCGGGATGCTTGAAAATGCAGGAGATCTGGCTGTCAAACGAGGTCTTTTTCGGATCGTCCACATGCGGATCACCCAGAATTGTCCACTCACCGTGAATGTCATCAAAGGTGGCGGTTTCAGAGGGGTTAGGCAGCTTCGCACTAGTGCCGGAGGTGATTACATAACCCTTTCCTTTGCGGAAGAAGACGCAGGGTGCTTCACGGGCATACGGGGGGGAAGGGGCGCTCGTAACGGGTGGTATAATGCACGGTTGTATCCAGATAATCATCGGTCAGATCCATAACGATCATGTCGCTGTGCACACGTTCAAAGACGATGACGGCATGGCCATCCTCGAATTTCACAAGATCAAAGTCGCCCGATTCCATGCCACCGGGATGCAGTTTTCTGTTCACCAACTTGAACGGACCTTTGATGGAATCGCTGGTAGCGACCACCATATACTGCACTTCGTCCAGTATTTTCATCCACATCACATATTTTTTGGTTTTATCATTGTACAAAATATGCGGGCGGTCTATTTTGCTGTTAGGATGTAAAGGATTGTCCGGGTCATCGGGGGTGGGAGCATGATGATGCCTTCGTCCTTCCAGTTGTACAGATCCTTGGAAGAATACAACTTAACCCCCCAGTGCCACAGTTCCCATTCCGTATGACTCTTTTCTTTGTTTTCACCGTACCAATAGAAGGTACCGTCTTCGTACAGCATGCAGCCGGCGTGCGCCTGTATCCGTTTGCCGTCGGTATCCAGTCACTCCTGTCCGGGTCTGATGGTGTTATAGTTTGTTTGACTCATTACACTCTCTCCTTTTTGTTTATTCCTGTGTATCGGTATACCATACTTTTTCTGTAAAGCTAACAAGAGAATACGAATAAAGGATTTGAACCGGAGTTACAAAGAAGTGAACAATGGACTTCAATCGAGGTTGCGCTTTCTCGTTTACTGAATTTGAAGTGTTACCACGCAACCTCTTTGCGAAAATCTCGCACAGCGAGATTTTCAGTTTCTGCGTCCATTTAACAACTAAAAACAGACAAGGGATAGGCATGGCCTATCCCTTGTCTGTTT
>JAZUAN010000052.1:0-3345 GCA_045638005.1 Acutalibacteraceae bacterium
CACATACTGCGCGATAGAGCTATCCCTGTTCAGCATCAGCGTTTTGATCGCCATGTGCGCCACATTCTCCATCACTACCGCGTTATACACCGATTCGGCTGCATCTTTCCCCCAAGTGAAAGGGCCGTGGTTTTTCACCACGATGCCCGGTATCGCCATGGGATCATAGTCGCGCTCTTTCACAGTTTCGATGATAACCGCACCTGTATTAGCTTCATAAGCGTCCCCGACCTCTTGTTCGGTCAGTTCGCGGGTACAGGGAATATCTCCCCAAAAGTAGTCTGCGTGGGTAGTACCCAGCGCAGGAATATCCAAGCCCGCCTGCGCAAACGCCACCGCATTGATAGAGTGGGTATGGGTGATACCGCCCATTTTGGGAAACGCCTTATACAATTCCAAATGTGTGGGGGTATCGGAGGACGGTCTCCACTTCCCTTCCACAGTCTCACCCGTATAAAGATCTACAACCACCATGTCATCCGGCGACATGTTAGCATAGTCAACACCGGAAGGCTTAATCACAACCAAGCCCTTTTCACGGTCGATACCACTGACGTTGCCCCAAGTGTAAATGACAACGCCTTTACTCACGAGATCAAGGTTGGCAGCGCAAACCTCCGCTTTCAATTGTTCCAGCACGTGCGCACCCTCCTTTTAGCGATTGCCGTACATCTTCTCATAATAGTTCTGGTATTCACCCGAAATGATGGTCTCCCACCACTCGCGGTTATCCAGATACCATTGAATAGTCTTTTTTATGCCATCCGCAAATTTAGTTTCCGGCAACCACCCAAGTTCCGTATGGATCTTGGTGGGATCGATGGCATACCGCATATCGTGACCTTTGCGGTCGGCAACATAGGTAATCAGGCTCTCCGGTTTGCCGAGCTGTTTACAGATGATCTTTACGATATCGATGTTTTTCATTTCGTTGTGACCGCCGATGTTATATACCTCGCCCACGCGACCGTTATGGATGATAAGGTCAATCGCTTTACAGTGATCCTCTACATACAGCCAATCGCGCACATTGAGACCTTCGCCATACACCGGCAACGGCTTGTCATTTAGCGCATTTGCAATCATCAACGGGATGAGCTTTTCCGGGAAATGATAGGGACCGTAGTTGTTGGAGCAACGGCTGATGGTCACCGGAAGCCCAAAGGTGCGGTGATACGCGAGCACCAACAAATCAGCACCCGCTTTGGAACTGCTGTACGGACTGCTGGTATGAATAGGGGTTTCCTCGGTAAAGAACAGGTCGGGACGATCCAGCGGTAGATCACCATACACCTCATCGGTAGAAACCTGATGATAACGGGTGATGCCGTATTCACGGCAAGCATCCATCAGCACCGCCGTGCCCATAATATTGGTCTGCAAGAAAATGCCGGGATCCTCAATAGAACGATCCACATGGCTTTCCGCTGCAAAATTCACCACGATATCGGGATGCTCCTGCTCAAAAAGACCGTAAATACCCTCCCTATCGCAGATATCCATTTTCACAAAACGGAACTGCGGGTTATCCATCACCGGTGCCAGCGTGGAAAGATTGCCGGCATAGGTCAGTTTGTCCACACAAACAATGCGATATGCAGGATATTTTTCAAGCATGTGGAACACGAAATTGGATCCGATAAAGCCGGCACCGCCGGTCACGATAATTGTCATAGTTATATACCTTCTCTTACAATCAATATTTCAATTTATCCATCGCCACGCGGCGCAGATGTTCACCGTAAGGAGATTTGCCGTATAGATCCGCCGATTCAAGCAGTTGGGTCTTGTTGATCCACTTGCGACGGTAGGCGATCTCTTCAGGAGCAGAGATCACAACGCCTTGTCTGTTTTGGATGGTCTGCACGAAGGATGCCGCTTCCATCAAACTGTCCATTGTACCGGTATCCAACCACGCAAAGCCTCTGCCCAATATCTGCACTTTTAAGCTATCCTCTTCCAGATACAGCTTATTAAGATCGGTAATCTCCAATTCACCGCGTGCGGAAGGCTGCACCTTTTTCGCCATTTCCACCACGCGCTTATCGTAGAAGTAAAGACCGGTTACACAGTAGTTGGATTTGGGCTCCGCCGGCTTTTCTTCGAGTGATAACACGTTGAGGTCATCGTCAAATTCCACGATACCGAAACGCTCGGGGTCGGTCACAAAGTAGCCGAAAATAGTAGCAAGACCGTTTTCCGCGTTCGCGACAGCTTCCAACAAATGTTTCGTGAAATAACCGCCGTAGAAAATGTTATCGCCAAGCACCATAGCGCACGGCTCATTACCGATAAACTCTTCGCCGATCAAGAACGCCTGCGCAAGTCCATCCGGACTTTCCTGCACCGCATAGGACAACTCCACGCCGAACTGATGACCGTCACCAAGCAAGCTTTTAAAGCGCGGGGTATCCTCCGGTGTAGAAATGATCAGAATATCACGAATGCCTGCCAACATCAGGGTAGACAACGGATAATAGATCATCGGTTTATCATAAATCGGCAGTAACTGCTTAGAAGTCACACGAGTTAACGGATACAAACGCGTGCCGGAGCCACCGGCAAGAATAATACCTTTCATACGCATTCACCTCAACGATTATCAATTTCGTCTTCTATCTTACGTCTCTCTTCCGGAGACATTTTATCCACAATATCCAACAAACGACGGATACGCGCAACCTCGCTCTCGCCAGGCGGATTGGTTTTTGCCGCTCTTTCCTTCACGCCGATACGCCACGCTACGCGGAAGCGGTTGGAAATATCCAGCAACTGCTCCTCTGACTGCGGCAAATACCGCGCATCCTTATCCGAAAACAAATATGCGCTGTAAGCGTTGCACACAATATTAGCAGGACCGAAAGCGATCTGTTTACCATGATCCAGCCACAGCGCCTTGTTACAAAGATCTCTCACCTGCTGTACCGAATGGGAAACCAAAATACCGGTAACACCGTTTGAAAGAATTCCCTTTATACGGCGGGCACTTTTATCTTTAAAGCCTTCATCACCAACGCTCAAAACCTCGTCCAAAATAAGGATATCCGGTTCTACAAGGCAGGCAATGGAAAAGGCAAGTCGGCTTTTCATACCGCTGGACAATTGCTTGAACATGTGGCTTTCAAAATCCTCTAATTCGGCAAACGCGATGATCTCGTCATATTTCCTATCGATAAATTCCCGCGTATATCCGAGCAGCGCACCGCGCAGATAAGTGTTTTCTTTCACCGTCAGTTCCGGATCAAAACCGGAGGCCAGTTCCAACAAAGCGGCGATATTGCCGTTTGTTTTCACACTGCCTTCGGTAGGCACCATGATACCGGTCACCGCTTTTAAAAGGGTGGA
>JAZUAN010000053.1:0-77090 GCA_045638005.1 Acutalibacteraceae bacterium
AATATTCATAGTTAGTATCTCCCTTAGCAGAAATTAGGCATTGTTTTTTTCAAACTCAGCCATGAAAGCAACCAGCTTTTCCACGCCCTCAACCGGCATGGCATTGTAGATGGAAGCGCGCATGCCGCCCACGGAGCGATGACCTTTGAGGTTGACAAAGCCGGCAGCGGACGCCTCTTTCACAAATTTCGCGTCCAGCTCTTCGTCACCGGTGACAAACGGCACATTCATGAGGGAACGATCCTCAGGCACAACGGTGCCCTTAAACATTTTGGAGTTGTCAAGAAAATCGTAGAGGATAGCGGCTTTCGTTTCGTTGATCTCTTTCATCTTCTCTAAACCGCCGACCTCGTTTTTGATCCATTCGAGCACCAGTTTGGCAACGTAAATGGTGTAGCAGGGCGGGGTGTTGAACATGGAATCATTGTCCGCATGGGTCTGATAGTTGAACATGGTAGGGGTGATATCCATCGCATTGCCGATGAGATCTTCACGGATGATAACCACGGTCAGACCTGCGGGGGCCATATTCTTCTGCGCACCGGCATACAACATACCAAACTTTGTTACGTCGATCGGCTCGGACAGAATACAGGAAGAAATGTCAGCTACCAACGGCACGTTACCGGTTTCGGGCAACTCATGATACACGGTGCCGTAGATGGTGTTGTTCATGCAGATATGGAAATAGTCCGCATCGGGGGTGAAGGTCGCGGGGTCCAGCTTCGGTATGTAAGAGAAAGTCTTATCCTTGGAGCTGGCAACGACATTCGCCTCACCATAGCGAGCTGCTTCCTTCTGTGCTTTGGTCGCCCACTGACCGGTCAGCACAAAGTCAGCTTTGCCGCTCTTGGTCATCAGGTTCATAGGTACCATTGCAAACTGGGAAGAAGCGCCGCCCTGCAGGAACAGGACTTTATAGTTATCCGGAATGTTCATCACTTCGCGGAGAAGCGCTTCACACTCTTTGATGATCGCATCGTATGTTTTAGATCGGTGAGACATCTCCATAACGGACTGTCCGGAGCCCTGATAATCCAGCATCTCCTCAGCCGCGGTACGCAGTACGCTCTCCGGCAGCATGGAAGGGCCGGCGGAAAAATTGTATACTCTTGCCATAAAACCATTCCTTTCATTTTCATATGCAGTTATATGCTGCATATTTTTTAGTTATCACTCATTATACCTTATTAAAATCGGTTGTCAACCGTTCTTTGGCACTTTACAGTAAAAAAGTTAAAAAAATAACAAGCCCTCCCCGGGAAGTGGGAGGGCTTGACGTCGAAAATATACTTAGATATCTCCGGCATATGTAACAACCGCCGAAAGAAACGACACACAAACGGCCTTATGTGCCGCCAGAGAGAAGCGGTTAAAACCAAAATAAATAATGAATTACTCTTTATATACAGTATTATATATGCATAAATGCGGCATGACAATGCATCTGGGGATAACCATCTGTAAAATAAAAAAAAGAAGTATGCGCAAACTGTACAAAGCGCCGAAAAATGTTTGCTTTTGGAAAGCGATGAAAAGTTAATAAAATACAGCGGTGTGTCCAACCCTGTTGGACACACCGCTACTTCTTTTTATTTCTTACCGAGAGAACGATACAACCGAATATATTCGTTCGCCGAGCGTCCCCAACTGAAATCGGTGGTCATACAACGTCCCACCAGGATGGGCCAATGCTCCTTATTCGCATAAGCGCCCAACGACCGTTCGATCGCCGCAAACATATCGTCTGCATTGTAGGTATCAAATATGAAGCCAAATCCGCCGTCGTCACCGCAATCAATGATACTGTCCGCAAGACCGCCGGTGCGACGCACGATGGGAGGTGTGCCGTAACGGCAGGCAACCATCTGCGCCAAGCCACAAGGCTCGCTTTGGGACGGCATCAGGAAAATATCTGCAGAAGCATAGATCTTTCTTGCCAATTCCGGTACAAAGCCCGCGCAATAGCAGAATCTATCCTTGTACTGTTCGTTTTTCTCGCGGAAGAAGGTCTCATATTGCCATTCGCCCGAGCCGAGTACCACCACCTGCACATCCCTTTCCATCAAACGATCAAAGATGTGTCTCACAAGGTCAAGACCCTTGTGGGAGGCGAGGCGGGTCACCATGCCGATAAGCGGCACGTCGGGTTTCAGCGGTAAACCGAGTCGTTCCTGCAACGCCGCTTTGTTGGCAGCTTTGCCGACTTTCACCGTTTCTGCTGTATAGTTTTCGAAAACAGCGGGATCGGTCTCGGGATCGTAGCTTTCCACGTCAATGCCGTTCAAGATACCGGATAATTTCCATTCGCGTTGTTTCAGAATGGGATCCAGTTTGTGCGAAAACCACGGATCCAGAATTTCTTTGGCATAGGTGCCGGAAACGGTGGTCACCTTATCCGCACATTCGATAGCACCCTTCATCAGGTTGATGCTGCCGTCATGCTCCACAACGCTGCGATCACCTTTCGAGATGCCGAACACATCCTCTAAGATCTCCATGCCGTACTGTCCCTGATACTGGATATTATGAATGGTAAACACCGTTTTGATACCCTGATATTCCGGACGGCTGCCGTAATACAACGTGTAGTAAATCGGCACAAGCGCTGTTTGCCAGTCATTCATGTGCAGAATATCCGGCCAAAAGTCAATAGCAGGCAGCATTTCCAATATTGCGCGAGAGAAGAATGCAAACCGCTCCGCGTCATCAAAATGCCCGTAAAGTCCCTGCCGTTTGAAATAATACTGATTATCCAACAGATAGTAAATCACACCGTTATGGCGCGCCTCGAAAATGCCGCAATACTGGCGACGCCAGGAAACCGGCACCGAAATGCTGGTCAAAAAGGTCATTTTGTCCCGCAGCTCCTGCGGCACCGACTCATATAGCGGCAACACCACGCGGCAACCGACCAGCCGCTTGCGCATAGCCACAGGCAATGAGCCCGCTACATCCGCAAGACCGCCCGAGGCCACAAAAGGTAACGCCTCACTTGCTGCATATAAAACTTTCATGGTATCCTCCTTTAGACGCTCGTAAATCCACGACTTTAAACAATAGAATTCTTACCGATATATACAGGATAGGTCTCAAAGCCCTGCAGCGATCTGCCGTTTTTGATGACCACGTTTTTATCCACAATGACATTGCGCAGCACCGTATTGGAGCCGATAGAAGCGCCCTGCATGATGACGCAGTTTTCCACCACCGCATCTCTGGCGATATCCACGTCGCGGAAGATGATCGAATTCTTCACGGTGCCGTTGACGGTAGCGCCGTCGCCGACCAGAGAATTGGAAACCGCACTGTGCAAACCGTATTTTGCAGGCGAGCAATCACGCACCTTGGTATAGATCGGACGACCGGGCAGGAACAACGCGTTTCTGACCGCGGAATCCAAAAGCGCCAAGTTGGCGGCAAAATACCGCTCCTGCGAATTGATAATCATCGCCTTTTCGGTGATCTCATAGCCGCGCACATGTAAAGCCGGCAGATGCTTTTGCAGGATATCCCGCTCGAACGAGGTCAGATTATGTCCCACTGCATCTTTGATGATCTCCATGAGATAATCTTTTCTGATAACATACAGTCCAACACTGAAATTGCCTTCCATCTCGGAGGATTGGTTAAACATCAGATCGGTCACACGACCATTCTCATCCGTGGAAACCAATATGTGATCAATAGCACCCTTCAAGGTGTCCTTTACATAACCCATGGTGATATCCGCGCCGCTTTTCATGTGCGTCTCAATCATTTTGCCGAGATCGATATTGCCCACCGTGTAGCAGTCGGACAACACCACGATCTCTTCTTTGGACGAACGCAGGAAGGTCATAATATCCGCCAAAGACGAAATACGTCCTTCGTACATATCATCAGTGCCGAGCGGCGGCAGATAATAGAGGCCCTGATGCTTGCGGGAAAGATCCCACGCTTTACCGGAGCCCAGATGGTCCATCAAAGAGGTATAATTCTTCTTGGTGATAACGCCCACCTTGGAAATGCCGGCGTTGACCATATTGGATAACGCAAAATCGATCAAACGGTACCGTCCGCCAAACGGCGCGGAACCGATCGCACGCAGAGTGGTGATATCCCGTACCATACTGTCGCCCTTGTTGGGGAACAGCAAGCCCATTGCTTTTGTCTTATACATATCACTCAACTCCTTCCAGATCAGCTTCAACCATTGCTTTTGCGGGAACAGCGGCGCCCTTGCCTACGTGGATATTTTCCGCGACCACCGCGACGCCCCAATCGGTAAGCGAATTACAGTCCTCCGGACGTTCGCCCACACGGGCGTTTTCACCGATAACTGTATTTTCCGCTAAGATAGCGTATTGTACATGTGCACCCTTTTTCACATGTGTACCGGGCATGAGGATAGAGTCGCGGATAACCGCACCCTCTTCCACCGTTACACCGTTAAAGATAACGGAAAAATCAACCTTGCCCGCTATGTTACACCCTTCCGAAATCATGCTGTTTTGCACCTCGGCAGTCTCTGCCACATACTGCGGCGGCAGACCGGTGGTGCGGGAATAGATACGCCATTTCGGATCGGACAGATCCAGCGGCACCTTGGGATCAAGAAGATCCATGTTGGCTTCCCAAAGACTGTCGATGGTGCCGACGTCCTTCCAGTAACCTTCAAAACGGTACGCAAACATTTTCTCGCCGCTCGCAAGCATAGCAGGCAACACGTTTTTGCCAAAATCGTTGCTGGAATTGGGATCCTGTTCGTCCGCTTCCAGATATTGACGCAACTTTTTCCAATCAAACACATAAATGCCCATCGAAGCCAAATTGCTCTTCGGGTTAGCGGGCTTCTCCTCGAACTCATAAATAGAGTCATCGGGGTTGGTGTTCAAAATACCAAAACGGCTCGCCTCGGACATTTCCACCTCTAATACCGCCACGGTACAGGCAGCGCCCTTTTCCTTGTGTGCGCGGATCATGGCAGCATAATCCATCTTGTAAATATGGTCGCCGGACAGCACCAGCACATATTCCGGATCATACCGCGCGATAAAATCCAAATTTTGATAGATTGCGTTAGCGGTACCCTTGTACCAATCAGCACCTTTGTTGCGCTGATACGGCGGCAACACATGTACACCGGCATCCAACCGGTCAAGATCCCACGGCTGACCGGAGCCAATATAGTCGCTCAACTCCAGCGGCTGATATTGGGTGAGCACACCCAC
Source organism: Acutalibacteraceae bacterium (assembly GCA_045638005.1). Classification (GTDB taxonomy): domain Bacteria; phylum Bacillota; class Clostridia; order Oscillospirales; family Acutalibacteraceae; genus URNF01. The sequence goes on from JAZUAN010000053.1 coordinate 5,214, forward strand.
CGTCTCAATACCGGAATTGATGCAGTTGGACAGCGGGAAATCGATAATACGGTATTTCCCGCCGAACGGCACCGCCGGTTTTGCAATGCGGCGGGTCAGCGCGTATAAACGGCTTCCCTGTCCACCTGCAAGCAGCATAGCGACGCATTCTTGTTTGCGAAACATAAAAAAGGCCTCCCCTTTTATAATGATTAAAATTATTTGACAGTTCTTTTGCGCGCGGCTTTTTTGGGAGCCGCTTTGGTGAGCTTATATACCTGCGCTGACAACGGTGGCAGGGTCAATGACACAGATTGTTCTAAGCCGTGTAAAGGTTCATCCGCGGTGGTAACCGATGGCAGTATTGTGCCCTCACCACCAAATTCCGCGACATCGCTGTTGAATACAGGGGTGTATTCGCCCGCTACCGGCACGCCGATACGATACTCCCGCCGCATAACCGGTGTGAAATTACAAACGAACACCAGTTCTTCTCCTTTGGGATCGATACGGCGAAATGCAATCACGCTGTTTTGATTGTCGTCGTTGGATATCCAAGCAAATCCTTTCCAGGTGAAATCATCCGCCCACAGCGCACGGTTATCCACATAAAAACGGTTGAGCGTTTTTACGTAATGCTGCAACATCCGGTGTCCTTCATATTCCAGCAACAGCCAATCCAGTCCGCTTTGGTAATCCCATTCCTTAAATTGACCGAATTCGCTGCCCATAAACAACAGCTTTTTACCGGGATGCGCCATCATGTACGCCAAGAACACCCGCAGTCCTGCGAATTTTTCCTCGTACGTACCGGGCATTTTATTGAGCAACGAACCTTTGCCGTGTACCACCTCGTCATGTGAGATAGGCAAGACGAAGTTCTCGGAAAAAGCATAAAAAAACGAAAAGGTCAGACAATTGTGATTACCCTTGCGGAACAGCGGATCTATCGACGCATACCGCAGCATATCATTCATCCAGCCCATGTTCCATTTGTAATTGAAACCAAGCCCGCCGTCTGCGGTAGGGCGGGAAACCATCGGCCACGCGGTAGACTCCTCCGCGATCATCATAGCTTCCGGATGCGCGGCAAACACCGTCTCATTCAGCTGCCGCAAAAAGTCGATTGCTTCAAGGTTTTCATGTCCGCCGTAGATATTGGGCATCCATTCGCCGTCTTTACGGTCATAATCGAGATACAGCATGGACGCTACCGCATCCACCCGCAAGCCGTCAACGTGAAATTCCTCTAACCAATACATAGCATTGGAGATCAGAAAGCTTTTCACTTCCGGTCTGCCGTAATCAAACACACAGGTGCCCCACCCCTTATGCTCTCCCTTGCGGGAATCCGCATATTCAAAGCAGGGCGTGCCGTCAAAGCGGTATAGCCCATACTGATCCTTCGGGAAGTGTGCCGGTACCCAGTCCATGATAACACCGATCCCCGCCTGATGGCAACGATCGATAAATTCACGCAGTTCATCGGGTGTACCGTAGCGCGAGGTGGGGGCATAGTACCCACTCACCTGATAACCCCATGAACCGTCAAAGGGGTGCTCCGCAAGCGGTAGCATCTCCACATGCGTATAACCCATTTCCAACACATACGGAATGAGTTCGTCCACCATCTTACTGTAAGAAAAAGGATTACCGTCGCTGTACTGCCGCCACGAACCCATGTGGAATTCGTATATATTGACCGGTATATTGTAAACACCGGTCTCCCGCTTCTTGGCGTACCACGCAGCATCCTGCCACGCGTATGCACACAACGGCAGCAATTTGGAAGCGGTGCCCGGGCGGGTCTCACCGTGAATGGCGAAAGGATCCGCTTTGAGCACGCCGTTTCCCTGCTCGTCCACTATATGATATTTGTAGGCAGTATATGCCTCCAATCCGCCTACCGTACATTCCCACACACCGTACCCGATAGGATACAGCGGAATATCAGACGGATCCCAACCGTTAAAATCACCGCACAGGGATACCGCTTTTGCGCGCGGCGCCCAAACGCGGAAGATATAGCCGCCATCACCCGCGTGGTGACAACCAAGCACACGATAAACATGCGCTTCACTGCCCTCTGAAAAGCGACGCAATATGTCGTCTATACTCAAAAAAGCATCCTGTATTTCCATACACGCACTCCATCCACATTGTAATTTGAAGATCTGGGTATATGTACTTATCTATATCATACCAACATTCCGCATAAAAAACAAGGGCTCTTTTTGTAAAAAAGAGTGCATCCCATTAGAAAATCGTTTTGATATTTTGTATAAAATGCACATATACTGCCTTGTCTGCAGCACCAATAAAATCTATTTTACCGCACATACAGTGTCATATACACAAAAAAGCTGTCGTTAAAAACCGCATTACATATAGTATGACCTTTATCATTTTGAAAAGTGCTCGCCACGCCTATTTTCCCGAAAAATTCGCACTTTTCAATTTTTTTGAAAAAAGTACTTGATTTTTTTGGAAAAGCAGCTATAATGAAAATAGAACGAATGTTCGGAACAAGTGTTCTGTTTCACATAGGAGGTTTTTATATGGCACTTAATATCTTTCACATCGCGGTTTTAGCGATCACGTTTTTGTACATGTTTAACAAAGCGGAATTCAACCAAACCCGTCTTGTCGCACTGGTACCGCTTTGCATGATGTTCGTGGACGTATGTTCGGTTCGCGCCGATTTTCTGAGCGTGCCGGCGCTGGCGGTGCTTATGGCTGTGTTGCGTGTAACAGTGCTCGTTTGCTGCGCCGGTGCCATGCATCAGGATCGTCGCATGGCGCGCGTCCGCGACCGCAAGCGGGTCAAAGAACGCATGGTGCTGCGCACTGCCGCCATTACTCGCTCTGCACCTAACGTCTATAAGTTGCCGCAATATGCATAAAATAGATTGCATTTTATTTCGAAAAGTTGTATGCTAAAAGGACAGGATGTATCTGTCCTTTTTATTTTTTGTATAAGCGAGGGTTTTTGATGGCATTTCTCACTGTTGCACAGCAGGTGCTGATCTTATTTATATTGATCGCAGTAGGTGTGGTTTGCGGAAAGGCGCGCATTCTCACCGAAAAATCCACAAAATGTATAACCGATATCGTTTTATATTTTGTCACCCCTTGTGTGCTGATCAAATCGTTTATAGAAATCCCTTTCAGTACACAAAAACTCAAAGAACTGCTTTTGGCATTGCTTATCGCCCTTCTCATCCACGTCGGCATGATTCTTTTGAGTTTTCCCCTCATCCGCGATGCAAATAATTCCCGCGAGCGCATGCTGCGCTTTGCGATGATCTTCTCCAATGCCGGCTTTATGGGGCTGCCGTTGCAAGAAGCACTGCTGGGCGCGGACGGCGCCTTTTACGGCGGTGCTTACATTGCTATTTTCAACATAGTCGTGTGGACATACGGTCTTTGGATCATGAGCGGTGACAAGAAAGCCATTTCCCCTAAAAAAGCGTTGCTCTCCCCCGGTGTTGTAGGCGTACTGATTGGCTTTATACTGTTTTTGACGCCTGTTTTCATCAAAAATTTTGCCTTGCCGGAAATCCTGTTTTCACCCATCAAGCATCTCGCCAATCTGAACACCCCGCTGCCCATGATCATTATCGGTTTCTACCTTGCGGACGTGGATTTTGGAGCACTTCTTAAAGATTTCAAGAGCTTTTACGTGATTTTACTGCGCAATACAGCGATACCGCTTTTAGCGCTCGGCATCATGTATCTATGCGGCGTGCGCGGCAGCATGCTGGTGTCCACGACAATATCGGTGTCTACCCCCACCGCCGCTATCACCACCATGTTTGCGGCAAAATACGACCGCTACCCGGGCATCTCCTGTAACATCGTTTCCATCTCCACTTTGCTCGCGGTTATCACCATGCCGCTCATCATCGGATTGGCAACTCTGATCGCATAAATCCTATTAAATAATACATTATATACTGCAGATTCTGTTCGCTTGAACGGAATCTGCTTTTTTTGTCAAAATTTTCTTTGGAAAATAGGAACTTTTTTCAAAAAAACTATTGCAATTCACACAAAGACGCTTTATAATGTGTGTATGTGGATAAAAGTGCATCAAAATGGTGCAAAGTGGTTAATTTTTAACATTTCCACAGAGTTTTCCACATACCCTTTCTTTTCCCCAACATAAATCGAATGGAGGTGAGACATATGCTATATGGACGTTACGAACACAACGTGGACGCGAAGGGTCGTTTATTCGTGCCGGCGAAGCTGCGCGAAAAGCTGGGCGAAAGCTTTATTGCCGCAGCGGTGTTGGATCGTTGCATATGTCTCTACTCCACCGATGAATGGGATAAGATGCTTAGCGGCATCGCCGCCCTGCCCATGACGCAGGGGCGCGCATTGATGCGTCAGCTCACCTCCAATGCCGAGGATGTCTCGCCGGATGCACAAGGACGCATCCTGCTGCCCAAGCACCTGTTAGAATATGCGGGTTTGGAAAAAGCAGCGTTGGTCATCGGCGCGGGCAACCGTGCAGAGATCTGGCATCCGCCTGTGTATGAAGAGGCTACCCAGCAGCTGACCCCCGAAATGATGGAACAAGAGTTTATGAAGCTTGGCTTCTAATAGGGTGATACGAACAATCCTTTCAGAAAGGCGTGAACGGCATGGCTGACAGCGGACAGTATCACATTCCCGTCCTGCTGCAAGAGACCGTGGACGCTTTGGAGATTAAACCGGACGGTGTGTATTTAGACGGCACCGCGGGCGGCGGCGGACACAGCTTCGCCATTGCAAGCAGGTTGACCTCCGGCAGGCTGATCTCCTTAGATAGAGACCCCGATGCGATCAAAGCTGCGAGCGCGCAGCTGAGCGGTCTCCCCGCCACCATCGTACATTCCAACTTTACCGAAATGGACAAGGTGTTGGCAAAACTGCAAATCCCCGCAGTAGACGGCATTTTGTTGGATATCGGCGTATCGTCACATCAGTTGGACGCAGGCGAGCGCGGATTTTCGTACCACGCAGACGCACCGCTCGATATGCGCATGAGCCAAAGCGGCACCTCCGCCGCCGATCTTGTCAATACGCTTTCCGAGCGAGAGCTCGCCAAGATCTTTTTCGAGTATGGCGAAGAAAAGTTTTCCCGTCGCATAGCAGGCGCCATTTTACAGCAAAGGAAATCAGCGCCCATTCTCACCACCCTGCAATTAGCAGATATCATCGCAAATGCCGTTCCCGCGGCAGCCAGACGCGACGGACACCCCGCGCGCCGCGTATTTCAGGCACTGCGTATCGCCGTCAACGGTGAGTTGGATTGCCTGTCAAGCGCCCTGGATACCGCGTTTGACTGTCTCAAAGACGGCGGTATTCTCGCGGTCATTACTTTCCACTCACTTGAAGACCGCATTGTAAAGCAGCGTTTCAATTCCTGGAAACAGGGTTGTATCTGCCCTAAAGATTTCCCCGTTTGCACCTGTGGCAGAACTCCTGCCGGTCAAACCACCAAGCCGATCACCGCATCGGCAGCAGAACTGAAAGAAAACACACGCGCTCGTTCCGCTAAACTGCGGTGTATACGACGCGTACACGAAAGATATATTTAAGGAAGTATAAAAGGAGGAAAAGCACCATGCCAAACGCACAGCAGGCAGCATACGATCTGTCGCTTTTTGAAAACAAAAAGGCAAAACTGGTCGCTTTAAAACCGAATAAAAAGGAGCTCAAGCGCAACAATCATCGCGCGCGTTTCCAATCGGTGCTGAACGTTTCCGCATACGTGCTGATCGCCGTCGTGGTGCTGGGCATCATCGGCGTGCTGATCACCTCCAACGCACAACTGACAGAACTCAACTCCCGCATTGTGGAGAGCGAAACGCGACTTGCAGAGCTGAAAAGCGAGCAGGTGCGTTTGGAATCCGAACTCGCAGGCAAAACCTCTATTGCAAACGTCAACGATTTCGCATTGGAAAACGGCATGATGATGGCAGACGCGAACCAAGTGCACTACATTACCGTTTCCGGCACCGATACCGTTACGGTAGCGAACGGCGGCAGCGGCTTTTTCGCTGCAATTTGGAGTTCCATACAGCAGATTTTCTCGTAAAATCGGCATAGGATGCCCCATTGCATAATAGGTATTACGGTGAAAAGGATATCACATCCTTTCACTCCACAGACGCCGAGAGTTGGGAGAATATCTTAACTCTCTTTTCTTCATTTTAGACCGGAGGTGAATTTGATGTCCAAAGCCAAACAAACCAAAGAAATTGAAACAAAAAAGCCTTCCGTGTCTATGAACAGGCGTAATTATGCAGTGCTCATTATCATGCTGCTCATCTGCTTTGCAATCATTGCACACATGGCGTTTATCCAACTGGTACAGGGCGACGATTGGCTGTCCCGCGCCAGAGCGCAGCAGATGAGTGACAGCGTTGTACCCGCTAAGCGCGGCACCATTTACGATGCAAACATGGAGCCCTTGGCTGTATCCGCAGATGTGTGGCGTCTTATCATGTCACCAAAGGACATCGAAGAGGTGGATTTAGACAATTTCCCCGGTATCACCACTTTGGATCAGTTGCGCACCTACCTTGCCGATCAGCTGTCCTCTATGTTGGGCGTTGATCGCGAGAAAGTATACAAACAAACCGGAAAAACAAATTCCCAGTATGAAGTGCTCAAAACCAAGGTAGAATATCAAGAGAAAGAGAATTTCAGTCAATGGGTAACCGACAATTCTCTTGCCGGTGTATTCAGCATTATCCCCGACTATAAGCGCTATTATCCGCAGGGCACGCTGTTATCCAACGTGTTGGGCTTCACCGGCTCGGACAACAACGGTTTGGAAGGTTTGGAAGCCTCTTATGACGATATTTTGTCCGGCACACCCGGCCGTATTATTTCTGCACAAAACGGTTGGGGTGACGAAATGCCCACACAACTGGAATACAGCAAGGTCGTTGACGCAGAAGACGGCAACAGCCTTGTACTTACCATCGATCAGACGATACAGATGTACGCAGAAAAGTATCTGGAAGAAGCCGTTATCGAAACCGGCACCACCAACCGCGGCAGTATTATCATTCAGGATGTAAATACCGGCGGTATTCTTGCAATGGCAACCAAAGGGGACTATGACCCCAACGACCCGTTTACGGTTGCTGACGAAACAGTTGCCGCCGCTATCGCAGAGCTTCCGGAGAAAGAACGCGCAGCAGCCACCACCACCGCGCTGCAAAGCCAATGGAAAAACAAAGCCGTTTCCGAAACGTATGAACCGGGATCGGTCTTCAAGGTGTTCACCTCTGCAGCAGCACTGGAGGAAGGTGTCGGCACGCTGAATACCAGCTACGGCTGTCCCGGTTACTACCGCGTAGGCGGTTGGACCATCGGTTGTCATGAAAGGGGCGGTCACGGCACCCTTGATCTGGCAGGCGCCATTTCCGCATCCTGCAACCCCTATTTTATGCAGCTGGGTCTCAAACTCGGCGGCACCAATTTCTTTAAATACTTCACCGCTTTCGGTTTCACCGAAAAGACGAATATCGACATGAGCGGTGAAACCTCCAATGCGGGTTTATATCACACACAAGAAACCCTCAATCTGGCAGAAGCTTCCCTCGCAACCGCCGCATTCGGTCAGACCAATAAGGTTACACCTATTCAAATGATCACCGCCATCTCCACCATTGCCAACGGCGGAAAACTGCTCACCCCGTACACGGTACAGCAGATATTGGACGATAACGGCAACGTTGTCAAAAACACCGAGCCGATCATTCGCAGACAGGTGGTTTCCGAAGAAACCGCATCCAAGGTTTCAGATATGATGGAAGCCGCCGTTTACGGCGGCGGGTGTAAGGGCGGGGACGTCGCCCGCTATCGTGGTGCAGGCAAGACCGGCACCTCCGAAAAACGAGATATGGAAGGCAACGAGGTGGTTGCTTCTTTCTCCGGCTTTGCACCTGCCGACGATCCACAGGTTGCCATTTTGGTACTTTTGGACCAGCCGCAGTCGGTGATACGCTACGGCGGCACCATCGCTGCACCTGTTGCACAAAAGGTATTATCCGAAGTGTTACCGTACCTCGGCGTAGAGCCGAAGTACACCGAAGCGGAACTTGCAAAGCTCAGCACCACCACCCCTTCGGTCACCAATCAAGCTCTCACCGCGGCACAGGCGGCTGTTTCCAATGCAGGTCTCACCGTGCGTACCATCGGTAGCGGCTCTACCGTTTTGAAGCAGATCCCCGAAGCGGGTCAGTCTATCCCCAAGGGCGGCGTTGTGGTACTGTACACCGATGAAAACTCGCTTGAAAGAACCGTAACTGTGCCCAATTTCAGCGGAATGAGCGTATCTGCCGCTAACCTTACCGCTACCAATGCCGGCCTCAACCTCGAATTATCCGGTGTGGGTCTCGACTCCGGTCAGACTATCGCCAACAAACAAAGCATTGCCGCAGGCACCCAGGTGTCTCCCGGCACCACCATCACCGTCTCGTTCTTGTACAAAGACAGTGCAGACGGCGGATGATCGCATTTTGAACAAAGGAGATCACCATGAAGCTTTCCGAGTTGTTCCAAGGTATCGACGTACAATTGCATACCATTGATCCCGACACTGAGATCACCGCCATCACCTGCGATTCCCGCAAGGTGGAGGCAGGCACGCTTTTCGTATGCATCAGCGGCACCGCTGCTGACGGGCACGATTATGCTGCCGGCGCGATCGAAAAAGGTGCTGCCGCGATTGTGGTGGAAAGAGATCTCGGCTTGCCGAGACAGATATTCACCAAAGCCGCACGCACTACCTGGGCACAACTTTCCGCCAACTGGTTTGGGCATCCTGCAGATAAGCTGCATCTCGTCGGCGTAACCGGCACCAACGGCAAAACTACCACCGTTTGTCTACTCAAAAGCATCTTGGAAGCCGCAGGGCACAAGGTAGGTCTTATCGGCACCATCCAAAACATGATCGGTGACCGTGTTGTTCCTGCCGCTCGCACCACGCCCGACACGTATGAGCTGCAAAGCTTATTTGCACTGATGGCAGCAGAAGGCTGTGACTACTGCGTGATGGAAGTTTCCTCGCACGCGCTGGATCAGGATCGCGTGGGCTGCTGCACATTTGATGCCGCGGTGTTCACCAACTTGACACAAGATCATCTGGATTATCACGGCACCATGGAAAACTATATGCTCGCAAAGAAACGGTTGTTTACCATCTCAAAGCATGGCATTATCAACGCCGATGACCGCTACGCGGAGCAAATGGCGCAGGATCTCCCTTGCCCCGTTTCTTACTATTCCATTCAAAAGGATGCCGCACAATTTATTGCGAAAAACATCTGTCACAAACCGGACGGCGTGCGCTTTGAACTTATCGGCGCCGATCGTATCGGTCGTGTGCACCTGCATATTCCGGGTCAGTTTTCGGTGTACAACGGCTTAGCCGCTGCCGCCTGCGCTATCACGCTGGGCATCCCCTTTGACACCGTTGTGCAAACGCTGTGCAGTGCTACCGGTGTGAAAGGTCGTGCCGAGATTGTGCCCACCGAACGGGATTTCACAGTGGTCATCGACTACGCGCATACGCCTGACGGCTTGGAAAACATCTGCAAAACCATGAAAGAATGCTGCGCCGGCAGATTAGTTACCGTGTTCGGCTGCGGTGGTGACCGCGACCGCACCAAGCGTCCGCAGATGGGCGCTATCGCGGCAACCCTTTCGGATGTCGTGGTGGTCACCTCGGATAACCCGCGTACCGAAGACCCCACTTCTATCATCAACGAGATCGTACAGGGCATACCGCGCAACAAAGCAACTATCAAAGTGATCGAAAACCGTATAGAGGCGATCCACTGGGCGATCAAAAATGCGCAAGCAGGCGATACCATCCTGCTCGCAGGCAAAGGACACGAAACCTATCAGATCCTCAAAGATGGTACTATTCACTTGGATGAACGCGAGGTTGTAGCAGACGCGCTACATACTCTCAACTAACAAGAAAAGGACGATGGCTATGAATACAACACAGGTTATCATCTTAGCGGTAACAGGACTGCTTTCTTTCGTACTCGCCGCGCTGTTGGGAAAATGGATGATCCCCGAGCTTTCTCGCCTGCGTTTCGGACAGACAATACTTGAAGACGGTCCTAAATGGCACAAGGGCAAGCAAGGCACGCCTACGATGGGCGGTCTTATCTTCATTCTTGCCACTACCGCAACAGCGGTTGTCTCCATTCTCATCTGCCAATTCGCGTTACCCGAAAAAGTAATCATCAGTTCTCAAATGGCTACCGTAAAACTGTTGGGTGCGCTGTTACTGCCGCTGCTTTGCGGCTCAATCGGCTTTGCGGACGACTACATCAAAGTGGTCAAAAAACGCAATCTCGGTCTCACCGCGCGGCAAAAACTGCTGATGCAGCTGTTGGTTTCCCTCGCTTTCGCGCTGTTCTTGTATTTTTCCGGTGCAAGAGTGTTGCGTGTGCCGTTTTTCGGCACCGTGGATTTCGGTATTTGGTATATCCCCTTTTGCGTGTTTGTTATCATTGCCATGAGCAATGCCACCAATCTCACCGATGGTGTGGACGGTCTTTGCGGCAGCGTCAGCTTTATCGCCAGCCTGCCGTTTATCGTGATCGCGGGCACCCTCGCCTCCTTAGGTCTGGGCATTCTCACCGTAGCCTTCGCAGGTGCACTTGCAGGCTTCCTCTTGTGGAACCTGCACCCCGCAAAGGTGTTTATGGGCGATACCGGTTCGCTGTACATAGGTGCGTTGCTCACCGGTGTAGCTTTCGCGTTGGATGTGCCGTTCTTGCTCATCCCCGTCGGCATTATTTATATTTTGGAAAATCTGTCGGTCATCTTGCAGGTGACTTGGTTTAAACTTACTAAGGGCAAGCGTCTGTTCAAGATGGCGCCGTTGCACCATCATTTCGAAATGTGCAAGTGGAGTGAAAACGTGATCGTTACTGTATTTTCACTTGTCACGGCTATCGGCTGTGCAGTGGCACTGTTGCTGTTTTATAAAGTATAAACCGGTTAATTTTCATCATACTTAGGGTAGAGCGAAAACCCGCCTTTTTTAAAACGGAGTTCGGATATGTCGCTCTACTCTAAAGAAAAGGAGAGGATAGCATTGTCGGTCATACCCATGACAGCGGATCCCACCGAGGCAATCCGCAAGCGTAAAAAGAAATTATGGTATACCGCTGCCGGCTTTGATACACCGTTTCTCATCATCCTGCTGGCAATACTGGTGACCGGATTGGTGTGTTTATATTCCGCCAGCTACGCCTACTCCTTTTATTGGAACGATGGCGACAGCTTTTATTTCATCAAGCGCCAGCTAATCTTCGCGTTGCTCGGCATTGTCGCCATGTTCGTGCTTTCTTTCGTGGACTATCACCGCTGGCACGCATTGGCTTGGCCGGCTTGGGGCGGTTCTCTGGTCTTACTGGGCATCGCTCTGCTTTTACCCGCCGACAACGGCATCCACCGTTGGATCCGCTTGCCGGGTATCGGTCAGTTCCAGCCCTCCGAGGTGGCGAAATTTGCAATGATCCTGCTGTTCGCACACCTCATTTCGCTCAATTACAAACGCATGAAAACCCTGCTCGGCGGCTTTGTACCGCTGTTGCTTATTTTAGGTGTCACCTGCGGTCTGGTTATCATTGAGCCTCACCTTTCCGGCACGGTGCTGCTGTGCCTTTTGGGATTGGTGCTGATGTTTATCGGCGGCTGTCGCGTCGGCTATCTGCTCGGGCTCATCGGTATCGGTGCGGTCGTGGTGTACGTCGCTATTTTCATTATAGGCTACGAACAGGAACGCATCGACGTGTGGTTAAACCCATTAGAAGTATTCAGCCGCGATTACACCGGTCGTACACAAGCATGGCAAACCGTGCAATCACTGTACGCTATCGGTTCCGGCGGTCTTTTGGGGCAAGGACCCGGCAACTCTCGTCAAAAACATCTCTTCCTCCCCGAACCGCAAAACGACTTTATTTTTGCCGTCGTGTGTGAGGAGCTCGGCTTTGTCGGTGCAGTGCTTATCATTTTGCTGTTCGCGTTGCTCATCTGGCGCGGTTTTGTTATCGCGATGAATGCGCCGGATAAGTTCGGCGCGGTGTTCGCCACCGGTCTTACCGCGCAGATCGGCATACAGGTACTGCTGAACATCGCCGTTGTCACCAACAGTTTCCCCAACACCGGTATTAGTCTCCCCTTCTTCAGTTACGGCGGTACCTCGCTTGTTATGCTACTGGCACAGATGGGATTGGTGTTGGCAATTTCCCGACAATCAAATTTAGCGAAAAACTAAACCCAAGGAGGCGTCCTTATGCGCGTTCTGGTCACCGGTGGCGGCACTGCCGGTCATATCAATCCCGCCCTTGCTATCGCGGACAGCATCCGCAAAGAATACCCGCAAGCGGAAATACTGTTTGTCGGTGCGGAAGGCAAAATGGAAACTGAACTTGTCCCCAAAGCGGGATATCCCATTAAAACCGTAAAAGTACAAGGCTTCTACCGCAAACTCGATTTGAAAAGTATGGTGCACAACGCGCAAGCGGTCATGCACATGCTTACCGCAAGTCATATTTCAGGCAACATTTTGAAAGAATTCAAACCGGATATTGCGATTGGCACCGGCGGCTACGTTTGCGGTCCCATCCTGCGCAAAGCACTCAAAATGCATATCCCCGTATTGGTGCACGAATCCAACGCTTTTCCCGGTGTCACGGTGAAAGCACTCGCAAAAGAAGGCGCCACCATTCTGTTATGCAGCGAAGATGCGCGCAAGCATCTGCCGGCAAACTGTAAAACCGTCATAACCGGCAATCCCCTGCGTCCGGAATTCGCCTCTCTGCACACTGCGCAAGCGAAAGCCGCAGCCCGCAAAGAGTTGGGATTGGACGAAAGACCGCTCGTATTATCCTTTGGCGGCAGCCTCGGTGCGCGCCGCATTAACGAAGCGATGGCGGGTGTATTGGAACGAAGCCGCAAGGAAGGCAAATTACAGCACATCCACGGCGTCGGCAAGGCTGGTTGGGAAACCACCACTGCGTTGTTAAAAGAAAAAGGCGTGCCGCTTTTGGCAAACGGCATCGCTGTACGCGAGTATATCGACGATATGCCCCGTTGCATGGCGGCTGCTGATCTCATTATCAGCCGTTGCGGCGCCATGACGCTCAGCGAGATTCCTGCAGCAGGCAAACCCGCCATCCTGATCCCCTCACCGTACGTAGCTGAAAACCATCAATACCACAATGCCATGGCGCTGGTGAACAAGGGCGCCGCTTTGTGCATCGAAGAAAAAGATCTTTCAGAAGAAACCTTGTGGGATGCGATACAAAAGGCGACCGCAAACCCAAAAACCATGCAGGAAATGGCAAAAAATGCCGAAAATCTCGCCATCCGTGACGCGGATACGCGTATTATGGCGGTTATAAAAGAAACCTTACAGCATTAACCCATTGACGCAGTTTTGCATAGAATAATCCTGTAATACTATTGCAGGAGGGAACTTAGTCTATGCAAAAGCTGCTGATAAAAGGCGGTAACCGCCTTTCCGGCACGGTTGCGATACACGGTGCCAAAAACAGTGTGCTGCCCATTTTAGCAGCAACCATGCTCACCGACAGTGTCAGCGAAATACATAATTGCCCCCGCTTATCCGATGTAGAGGCCTCGGTGCGCATTTTGCAGCATTTAGGTTGCGATGTAACCGCGGAATATCCGGTTATTTCGGTTCATCCCGGTGGCGTATGCCGCACCTCTATCCCCGACGATCTAATGCGGGAAATGCGGTCGTCCATCATCTTTTTAGGCGCACTCATCGCACGGTACGGAGAAGCACATCTGTCTTATCCGGGCGGATGTGAATTAGGACCGCGCCCCATCGATCTGCATCTTTCCGCTTTGCAGCGGATGGGCGTGCAAATCGAAGAAAGCCACGGACATATCCACTGCCGTATCGAAAACGAACTGCACGGCAACGATATCTCGTTGATTTTCCCAAGCGTCGGTGCTACCGAAAACATCCTGCTGGCAGCAGTAACAGCAAAAGGTAAGACCATCATACGCAACGCAGCGCGCGAACCGGAGATCGGCGATCTTTGTACCTATCTCAACGCCTGTGGCGGTAAAATCACCGCGATTGCGGAAGGGGTACTGGAAATAGAAGGTGTAAAACGCTTACACGGCGCGTGCCACCACATCATCCCCGACCGCATAGAAGCGGCAACGTATATGGCGGCAGCCGCTGTCACCGGCGGCGAGTTACTGCTAAAAAATATATATCCGCCGCATATCGCACCAGTCACATCCGTGTTGGAAGAGACCGGCTGCCGAGTGAATTTAACGACAGATACCCTTTTATGCTCCGCGCCGCAAAAATTGCACCGCATGCGGCTGATACGCACCACCCCACACCCCGGCTTTCCCACCGACGCTGCCGCACCTTTTGTTGCAATGGCTTGCGTGGCGGAAGGAACCAGCATGTTTGTGGAAACCATTTTCGATAACCGCTATGTGTATGCAGATGAACTCACCCGTTTTGGTGCGCATTTGAAAATCGAAGGACGCACCGCGGTTATCGAAGGTGTACCCGCACTGTCCGGCACCACTGTGAAATGCACCGATCTGCGCGGTGGTGCAGCGTTGGTCATTGCCGCTTTGAGCGCGGAAGGAAGCAGCGAGATTACGGCATTACAGCATATTTTCAGAGGCTATGCCGACCTGCCGGAAATCCTCATGGACATCGGTGCGGATATTGGATTTGTGTAATAAGGCGTAGTATAAGTTCAAATATTAAAACGGAGGAAGTATCATGGCTAAAGCACCTGCGAAAACCGCAAAAAAGCGCCCAAAACGCAATCGGTTTAAAATCGTTGTGGTGCTTTTTTGCGTTATTTTGGCATTGTCGGTCGCACTCGCCGGCTCGATCATCTACCTGCGCAAGCAAAACGCGCCCATTCAAAATGAATCTTTAAGCCGTTTTGCTATACAAAGCATCAAGGTCATCGGCAATACGCAATACGATGATAATGCCATTATCGGCGAAAGCGGACTGACCGTGGGACAAAGCATCTTTTCGGTAAATAAGGCTATCGCCGCAAAGAATATTGAAGATACTTTTCCGTACGTCGCAGATGCCGTAGTAAAAAATCCTACATACAATACTATTGAAATCGAAATCACCGAGACAGAGATCATCGGCTCCATGTACGGTAATGGACAATGGTTAATTGTCGGCGCAAACGGCAAAATATTGGAAACCATGCCGATGGAAAGCGACCGTCCGGGCAGATATTTTTATTTGCAAGGTGCTACTCCCGCCGGGGAGACCACACCGGGTGCCACCGCAATGGATGAGCGCAGCATTGGCATTGTGAATACGATATTTGCCGCCATCAAGGAAAATAAAATTGAAGGTGTTTTGGGCGTAGATATGCGTGACAAAACCAACATCGCCCTCAATTGGAGAAATACACTCACCGTTTCCCTCGGCACCGAAAACAACCTTGCTGCCGAGATCAACCTTTTCGCCAAAACCCTTCCACAGATATTAGAGCGCAACGGCGGCGTCGTTTCAGGCAAATTAGACCTATCCTCCTACAGCGATAACACCGAAAGCAACGATAAAATCATCTATACTCCCAAAGATGTTCTCGAAAATAAGTGATTTTTTTAAAAAAAATATTGAATTTTCTCAGATAGCATGGTACTATTAAACTATATAAAAATATCTGTGGAATTATGTGTAAAATATATAGATGTAAATGGGAGGATGTTGCGCTATGATGCAGATTGAAAACGAGTGCGTTGACGGCATCGTCATAAAAGTTGTAGGTGTCGGCGGCGGCGGCGGAAACGCTGTCAACCGCATGATCCGTGCCGAGGTTCACGGTGTGGATTTCATCGCTATCAATACGGATATTGCTGTTTTAAACCTGTCCCTCGCCGAGCAGAAGATCCAGATCGGCGAAAAGCTCACCCGCGGCAGAGGTGCGGGCGGCAACCCCGAGCGCGGCGAGCGTGCCGCCGAGGAAAGCCGTGACGAGATTGCCGCTGCGTTGCAGGGCACGGACATGGTATTCATCACCGCCGGTATGGGCGGCGGCACCGGCACCGGTGCGGCTCCCGTGGTTGCGGAGATTGCCAGAGATCTCGGTATTCTTACCGTGGGTATCGTAACCAAGCCCTTCAGCTTTGAAGGCAGCCGCCGCATGGAGCAGGCGCTGGACGGTATCAACGCGCTCAAAGAGCATGTTGACAGCTTGGTGGTCATCCCCAACGACCGCATCCGCGAAGTGACCGAGACCAAGATCACCATGAAAAACGCTTTTGAGATGGCGGATGACGTGCTGCGCCAGGGTGTGCAGAGCATTTCCGATCTTATCAAAATGCCCGGCGATATCAACCTCGATTTCGCTGACGTGCTGACCATCATGAAGGATGCCGGCTATGCCCACATGGGCGTTGGTAAAGCTTCCGGTGCTGACCGCGCTGAGATGGCAACCAAAGCCGCTATTGAAAGTCCGCTGCTCGAGACCTCCATCGACGGTGCTCGCGGCGTGCTGATCAACGTATGCGCTCCTGAAGACTTTGACTTCGACGAGATGGACAAAGCGACCTCCGCTGTCAGCAACGTTGTACATCCCGACGCCACTATCATTTGGGGTTATGTGCTCAATCCCGATGACGACGACACCGTAAGTGTTACGGTTATCGCCACCGGCCTTACCGACGATTATAAAGGCAGCGGCAGAGGTGTTATCGCCCCCTCCGCAAACAACGCCGGCGCCGGTGCTTCCTGGCAGTCGTTGACCCCCATTGAAGAAGACGATGACGATCCGCTGGGTGACATCTCTCGTCTGTTCGAGCGTCGCAATATTGCCGCTGAGGAAGAATAATAGTATTTGAAAACCATCACAATAAACGTTGATGGGGACACGGCTTTTGTGAGAGTTCTCTCAGAGAGCGTTCGGTTGGTGCGAGAACGCGGGAACACATAAAATGCTACCACCCCGGAGTGTGCGCCGAAACAAGGCGTGACGGCTGACCTCGTTATCGGTCGCTCGAGTGCGATACATATCGCAAAACGAGGGTGGAACCACGTGATTTGAAAATCCCGTCCCTTTATAGGGGCGGGATTTTTTATACCTTTGAAAGGAGTTTTGAAAATGTTGAAAATTAATTTAAGAGGCGACATCCGTGAGGTGGCAGAGAACACCACACTGGATGCGTTGTGTCGCGATATTTCCATGGGTCTTTATCGTAACTGCTGTGCAGCAAAGGTGAACGGCGAGGTAAAAGACCTGCGCGCCACGCTCACCGCCGACTGCGAGGTGGAATTCTTGACCTTTGATGCCCTGGACGGTAAAAAGGCGTATTGGCACACCACCTCTCACATCATGGCGCAGGCGGTAAAGCGTCTCTTCCCCGATGTGAAATTTGCCATCGGCCCTGCCACAAACGAAGGCTTTTACTACGATTTTGATACCGACATGACCTTCACCGCTGAAATTTTAGAAAAGATCGAAGCGGAAATGAAAAAGATCATAAAAGAAGCGCTGCCGCTCGAAAAATTCGTGCTATCCCGTGCAGAAGCGTTGGAACTCATGAAGGACGAGCCGTATAAGGTAGAACTCATCAACGATCTGCCCGAAGATGCCGAACTGTCTTTCTACCGTCAGGGCGATTTCACCGATCTGTGCGCAGGCCCGCATCTGACCGACACCGGTAGAGTGAAGGCGGTCAAACTGCTGTCCGCCACCGGTGCATATTGGCGCGGCGACTCAAATAGAAAGATGCTCAAACGCATCTACGGTGTGTCCTTCCCCAAAGCATCCGAGTTGGAAGCGCATATTGAGAAACTGGAAGAAGCCAAAAAACGCGACCACAATAAACTCGGCCGCGACCTCGAATATTTCACCACCGTGGACGTTATCGGTCAGGGTCTGCCGATCCTGCTTCCCAAAGGTTCTCGCGTTATCCAGACGCTGCAACGCTGGATCGAGGACGAGGAGCAGGCAAGAGGTTATCTGCTCACCAAAACGCCCTTGATGGCAAAGCGCGAGCTGTTCAAAATTTCCGGTCACTGGGATCACTACCGTGATGGTATGTTCATTATGGGCGATCCCGATGACGAAGAGAAAGAGTGCTTTGCGCTCCGTCCGATGACCTGCCCGTTCCAGTATCAGGTATACCTCAACCGTCAGCGCTCCTACCGTGACCTGCCGATGCGTCTAGGTCAGACTTCCACCCTGTTCCGCAACGAGGATTCGGGTGAGATGCACGGTCTTATCCGTGTGCGTCAGTTCACCATTTCAGAGGGGCATCTGGTGCTCCGCCCCGACCAACTCGAAGAGGAGTTCAAGGGATGTCTTGAACTCGCAAAATACGTGCTTGATACCGTAGGCATGCTGGAAGACTGCACCTTCCGCTTCTCCCAGTGGGATCCCGCCAACCCGAACAACAAGTACGAAGGCACTGCTGAGCAGTGGGAGACCGCACAGAAGGTCATGGGCGATATTTTGGACGCGCTGGGCGTCAACTACGAGATCGGTATTGATGAAGCCGCATTCTACGGCCCGAAACTGGATATTCAGTACAAAAACGTATTCGGCAAAGAGGACACCATTGTCACCATCCAGATTGACATGCTGCTCGCTGAAAAATTCGGTATGTACTACATCGACGAAAACGGCGAGAAAGCACTCCCTTATATCATTCACCGCACCTCTCTCGGCTGTTATGAGCGCACCCTCGCGTATTTGATCGAAAAATATGCAGGTGCTCTGCCCACCTGGATGTCTCCCGAGCAGGTGCGCGTACTGCCCATCTCCGAGCGTCTCGCAGATAAGGCCGCTGAGGTGAATAAAGCGTTGCTCGCTGCCGGTGTCCGTTCTGAGTGGGACGAGCGCAACGAAAAGATCGGCTATAAAATCCGTGAAGCACAGCTGCAAAAGGTACCCTACATGTTGGTTATCGGCGATAAAGAGGCCGAAAGCGGTACCGTTTCCGTCCGTTCCCGCAAAGACGGCGATCTTGGCGCTATGCCGCTTGCCGACTTTATCGAAAAAATCAAAACCGAAATTGCCACCAAGGCAAGATAATAGCCACATTTTTGACCGCCTGCAAACCGCAGGTGGTCTTTTTTTATAAAAAAGTTATTGACAATGGATAAATAGCGTGCTATATTCTAGGTGTACTAGGTCACATAGTACACCTAATACAGATCTGTTTAGCAATACATAGGAGGTGCTACATGTTCCACATAGACTCCTTATCCCGCCAGCCGGTGTATGAACAGCTCATCGAGCAGTTGGAACGGTTCATACTGTCCGGCGTGCTGCATCCCGGCGACCAGCTACCGTCGGTACGCAGCTTGTCGATAGAACTGTCTATCAATCCCAACACTATCCAAAAAGCCTACGGCGAACTGGATACCCGCGGCATTATCTATTCTATCCCCGGCATCGGTTGTTTTGTCGCAGAGAATGCCGTACCTCTTCTCGCAGCCTTTAAACGACGCAAACTCACCGATCTTCGCGCCCTCGTGCAAGAGCTGGCACTGGCCGACATTGCAGAGGAGGAATTGCACGAGATCATTACATCTACGTATAACGGAGGTGCCACACAATGATCGAGGTCAAAAATCTTACCAAAAAATTTGAAGCCTTTACAGCACTGGATAACGTGACCTGTTCCATTCCGGAGGGATGCATTTACGGCATGGTTGGCTCTAACGGTGCCGGTAAATCCACCCTTTTACGTCTTATTTCGGGCGTATACCGCCAAAACAGCGGCGAGATACTCATCGACGGCGAACCGATCTGGGAAAACGAAAAACTCAAAGCACAGATTGCTTACGTGCCCGATGAGCTGTATTTTCTCGGCGGTTCCAACATGCAGCGCATGGCAAAGCTGTATACCGCCGCATTTCCGCAGTTTGATCACAAGCGGTTCGAAGAACTGACCCACGCCTTTGGGTTGGATCCGAAAAAATCGCTCTCCACCTTCTCAAAGGGTATGAAACGGCAGGCGTGCACCATTTTGGCGCTGTCCTCCCGCCCGAAATACATCTTTTTCGATGAAACCTTTGATGGGTTGGATCCCATCATGCGTTCGCTGGTGAAAAAGCTCATCTGCAACGACGTGGTGGACAGAGGTGCTACCGCTATCATCACCTCCCACTCGCTGCGAGAGCTCGAGGATACCTGCGACCAATTAGCGCTTTTGCACAAGGGCGGTTTGGTACTGGAAAGCGACGTACAAAACCTCAAGACCTCGCTTTTCAAGGTGCAGATCGCGTTCAACCACGAATATGACGAGACCATGTTTGAAGGCTTGGATATTCTGCATTATACCAAGCACGGCTCGGTAGCGAGCCTTATCGTGCGCGGCAACCGCGAACAAACGATAGCCGCGTTGCAGGCAAAAATGCCTATCCTTTTAGACCTTTTGCCGCTCACGCTTGAAGAAGTATTCACCTACGAAATGGAAGCCCTCGGCTACATTTTCAACGAAGCATTGGAGGGATGAGATATGACGAGTAAAACCCGCTCCCCGTTTTGGGATTTCAGCCCCCGCATCTTCGCGGAAGGTTTCCGCCAACTGCGCACCGTCGGCATTTTAGCGTTGGTTATCCTGTGCCTTGCCGCGGTTTTAATGCCGGTGGGGCTTGCCATTGATGCCTACGCATATCTGGAGGAAGGTCAAAAGGTCAACCAATCGTTAGTATCGCTCATGGATATGCACCCATTAAACGCTTTGCCCATGTACACCATGGCACTTATCATGCCGCTGATGGTGTTCGGGTTTATGAACAAGCGGCGTTCCAGTGATTTTTATCACGCGATACCGGTCAACCGTTCTGCTTTGTTTATCAGCCTTTTTGCATCCATCATGGCGTGGATCGTGCTCGTCGTGGTAGCAAGCTCCGTCCTTTCGGTATGCATCACCCTGTGCTTCCCTGCGGTATTTCAATTAAATCTCAGCAGTATCGTACCGTTTATGTGCAGTTCTCTTGCGGGCGCGCTGCTGGTCACCGGTTGTGTATCCATGGCAATGTGCATCACCGGTACCATCTTTAATAACCTGCTGGTCGCAGCACTTATCTTCTTCGGCCCGCGGTTACTGATGATGTACGTGTCGTTGTTGCTGCAGGATGCCGTCAACATCCTGCCGAATACACTCGATACCCCCTTGCTGGATTTCTCCTACAACATCCCGATGGGCATTCCGTATACCATCCTTTACATGGGCGACGGCACTGTCGAGGTGCTGCACAATTGGGACGGCATTTTATACACCACCATCATCGGTCTTTTGTGGTTTGTAATCTCTCTGGCGCTGTTCCGCATCCGCGGCTCGGAAGCAGCCGAGCGTCCCGCCTCCACCCCGCTTTTGCAGCACGCCTACCGTCTGATCATCACCTTTATCGTGACCCTTATTCCTACCTGGGGTATTTTCGCCTGCATTCAGGATCCGGATCTGTTTGAAGAAACGGTCGCGTTCGTGATTTTCGTGTTATACCTTTTGGCGGCGATCGCCTTTTGCGTATACGAGCTCATCACCACTAAAAAGCCGAAAGAGCTGCTGCGTGTTGCAAAAACTTTCCCGCTGGTATTGCTCGCGGATATCGTACTGATCGTCGGCTTGCTGATCGGTATGCACGCTACGCTTTCTTTCCGTCCGTCCGCATCTGAGATCACCTCTTTGTCCTTCAGTGATCTATATACGAATATCGATAAAGATTATTTCGAGGCGCGCGCATCTAAAGTGACCATCAAAGATCCCGCGGTCATCGGATTAGCGGCAAAACGTTTGGAGGAAGCCGCCGAAAAAAATAGTCCCTACGGCGATATTAAGGACGCCCTCAAATCCTGGTCGGAAGTGGAAACAAGTGATTTTCTGGTCACCTTCCGCACGAAAGGTGCCACAAAGCAGCGCGTGCTTTGCTTTACCTACGAAGAAACGCAAGTAATCTTAAAAGCAATGGCAAGCAACACCGAATATCAAAACATCTACCAACTGCCCGCGCTCGGTCACAAAACGTCGGTGAATTTCTGGGAACTCACCCAAGAGCAAAGCAACGAAGTATACCGAGTGATGTGCGAGGAGGTCAAGGCGTTATCCTATGAGCAACGTCTTGAGCTGCTGTCCGGCTACTATCCGGATGCGCAAGGACTCCAGGCATGGCTTTCGATAGAAACCGCCATCGGTGCGCAAAACTACAACTTTGAGATCGCGCTGTCTGCCAAACATTGTCCGAAAGCCGCCAAATTGTATCTGCAATATGAATACGAAAACAGCGCTGAGGACCGCGAGCAGATACTTTGCGGCATAAAGGACTTTGCCGGTTACGTGAAACAATACGAGTATGCTTCCTTCTCTGCTGATATCATCAGCCCCGGCGGTGAAAGCAGTAATGTTTATGTTGAACCTACCGAAGACGAGCAGGTAGACGCATTGCTTAAAAAGGTCGCCGAAAACGTCGTAGACCGCGCCCCCACCCTCACCGAGCCGTTATATTATTTTAGCTTTAATTACGAGGAAAGCGTCGAAGCTGAAGACCTTGAGGATAAGTACTATGCAAAGTATCATCATTTCTATTCCGGCGTTGTCTTAAATGAGGAAGGGCGCGCCGCCTTAGAAGCGCTCGAAAAACTAGAAGTAAACGAGGACGAAGATGAAGTCGACTACGTAAAATAACCACAAAAACAAGAAAAGGGAACCGCCACAACTTGTCGCGGGTGCCTTTTCACATATATGCTTACTTCATTTTCACCGGTCTGCAATGCCAGATGCGGTCGGAATAATCGCGGATAGAACGGTCGGAAGCGAACACGCCGCTGCCTGCTGTGTTGAGCAGTGCTTTGCGCGCCCACGCATCCTTATCGGTATACACAGATGCAGAAAGCGCCTGCGCACGGCGATAATCCTCAAAATCGGCGAGCACCATATACGGATCTCTGCCGGTGAGCGAGCCTGCAACCTCCGCATACTGTCTACCGCCAAAGCCCTGATACATCACATCAATAGCGCGGTGAATATCGGGGTTTTGCATATATAGGCTGCGCGGATCGTAGCCGGCAGCTTTGCGCGCTTCCACCTCGGGAGTACGCATACCAAAGAGGAAGATGTTATCATCCCCCACCGCCTCGTGGATCTCAACGTTCGCGCCATCCAGCGTACCCAGCGTAATCGCGCCGTTCATCATCAGCTTCATGTTGCCGGTACCGGAGGCTTCCGTACCCGCAAGCGAGATTTGCTCACTGATGTCCGCAGCGGGCATCAACAACTCCGCCAAGGTCACACGGTAATCCTCCACATACACCACTTTCAACTTGTCTCTGACCAGCGGATCGTTTTCGATCTCTTTGGCAAGGTTGCAGATAAAGCGGATGATCTCTTTGGCGAGATAATATCCCGGCGCGGATTTCGCGCCGAAAATATAAGTGCGCGGGGTGAAATCCATGTTGGGATTTTCTTTCAGTTGCAGATAGCTGTGCAGAATGTGCAGCGCATTCAAATGCTGACGCTTATATTCATGCAGACGTTTCACCTGTACGTCAAACAGCGAATCAGGATCAACGGTAACACCGTTCATTTCCTTGATATATTTGGCAAGACGCTCTTTATTCTCGCGCTTGATCTTCATAAAGTCGGCAAGCGCAGCCTTATCGTCCGCAAAAGCCTCCAACTTTTTCAGTTCAGATGCATCATACACAAACTGTCCGCCGATCTTATCGGTGATATACGCGGTCAGTCCGGGGTTTGCCTGACACAGCCAGCGACGATGCGCGATACCGTTGGTAACGTTCTTGAATTTCTCGGGCGCAACCTCGTGCACCTCGGGGAACACCGTTTCCTTCACGATCTCGCTGTGCAGCTTGGAAACACCGTTGATGGAATGGCAAGCGGCAACGCAAAGATTTGCCATCTTTATCTGTCCGTAGCTGATGATCGCCATGCGGCTGACCTTGTTTGTATCGCCGCCGGTCTTCTCCATCATTTCGGCACTGTAACGGTCGTTGATCTCTTTGACGATCTGATAAATGCGCGGCAAACGACCCGCAAACAGATCCTCCGGCCAACATTCAAGCGCTTCCGCCATGACCGTATGGTTGGTGTAGGCAAAGGTCTTTTGAATAATCGCCCACGCCTCCTCCCAGGTATAGCCGCACTCATCCAGCATAATGCGCATGAGTTCGGGGATAGCAAGGGTAGGATGGGTATCGTTGATGTGGATCGCCGCCATTTCCGGCAGGTTATTCAGGGTGCCGTACTGTTCAAGATGACGGCGCACGATATCCTGAATGGACGCGGAAACGAGGAAATACTGCTGAGACAGACGCAGCGACTTACCCTCTCTGTGGTTATCAGCGGGATACAGCACCTGCGTGATGACCTCCGCCATAGCTTTTTGCTCCATAGCGCGCATGTATTCACCTTGGTTAAACAAGGACATGTCCATGCCGGGCGCAGTAGCGCGCCACAAACGCAGGGTAGAAACCGCTTTGCCGTCCTTACCCGCAACCATAAGATCATACGGCTGTGCGATCACAACGGTGGCGTTTTCGTGTTCTACGTGGTGGAAATCGTTGTCCCACCATTCGCGCACGTATCCGTCAAAGCGCACTTCCTTCGCAAGCTCGGGGCGGGGCAACAGCCAACTTTCGCCACCGGGAAGCCAAAAATCGGGCATCTCGGTCTGCCAACCGTCCACCAATTTTTGGCGGAAGATGCCGTATTCATATAACAGCGAATAGCCGATAGCGGGAATAGAGTTGGTGGCAAGACCGTCGAGGAAGCAAGCGGCAAGACGACCCAGGCCGCCGTTACCCAGACCCGCGTCCGGCTCCAGCTCATACAAAGCGTCCAGTTTTACGTGATACTCTTTGAGCACTGCAGCAGCATCCTCGGTGAGGTTTAAATTGTACAATGTGTTTTTCAATGAACGACCCATCAAGAATTCCATACACAGATAATATACCTGCTTGGCATCCTGCTTATGGGTCTCGGAAACGTAACGAATGCGGTTTTCACGCATCACGTCCCGCAGCACCAATACCAGCGCATTATAAAAATGCTCGTTAGTGGCATTTTCGGGCTGAACAGAAAAACTGTGCAACAGCTTTGCATCCAAAGCCTGTTGCAGTTCTTTTTTGGTCATAATACAATCCCTCCAAAATAGGTTCCTTTCTAGTATACAGTATAACCACGCGCTTTGCAACCTATTTTTTTGAGCATATTGTACAAAGTTTTCAATATAAAGTCATTAAAACAGATCCGTATAGTCTGTTTTGCACAAAAAATAACCGTTTTTCCATTATAAGGAAGGGAAGGCATCGCTGTTTCTATGTCAAAATAAGGGGTAGACAAAACAAAAAGCGTGTGCTAAACTGTATGTAAACAATTAAACCTAGGAGGAATATAGTTATGAACATTGTATTTCAAGGCGATTCTATCACCGATTGCAGCAGAGGCAACGGTTTTGGTGCCGGTTACGCGATGATGTGTACTGCAGAATTAACGGGGGCGGAGCCCGGCAAATATGTTTGCTACAACCGCGGCATCGGCGGCAACCGCGTGACCGATCTGCTGGCGCGTTGGAAGAAGGATTGTCTTAATTTAGAGCCGGATTTTCTGTCTATTCATATTGGCGTCAATGACGTTTGGCATGAGCTCGACTTTAAAAACGGCGTAAACGTTGAATTGTATGAGGCAGTATACGATCTGCTGCTTGCCCACACCTTTAAAATGCGTCCCAACATTAAAATTATGCTGATGGATCCGTTTGTGATGCATGGTCCTTCAACCGAAGAACATTTTGAGTATTTCTCGAAAGAAGTCGCGCTGCGCCGTGAAGTGGTGAGCCGTCTTGCAAAGAAATATAATCTGCCGGTCATCCCGCTGCAGGACATCTTTGACGAAGCGTGCAAGCGCGCGCCCGACTCATGCTGGACGGGCGACGGTGTGCATCCCTCCCCCGCAGGTCACGCGCTGATTGCGAAACATTGGTTGGCAAAGTTCCACGAATTAAACGGCTAAAAAACATTGACATTTGTGCTTTGAACAGCTATAATAAATGGCGGTCGGTATTCTCGACCGCCATTTTTATATGCGCACGGAGAGTTGTCCGAGTGGTCGAAGGTGCAGCACTCGAAATGCTGTGTGGGGAAACCCACCTAGGGTTCGAATCCCTAACTCTCCGCCAAAAAAGAAGTATCACCGCTAGGTGGTGCTTCTTTTTTCGTTGAGCTAGGGTGAGAAGCCTTGCAAATATTTTCGAACCATGTTCGAAAATATCGGGGAGTTCGGTTATGCCGAACTCCGGTATTGTTCAACAACATGAGAAAGTGACACGCAGTGCGTGTCACTTTCTGTTTCGGAGTATTTAACCCAACAACACGTCAGTGATAAGCATGATGCAAAAGCCAATCAGCAGCGCGTAGGTCGCGCCGCGTTCGTTGCCGTGCGCGTGAGTTTCAGGAATCATCTCATCGCTGATAACATACAGCATGGTGCCGCCCGCAAATGCAAGCGCAAACGGCAGCACGGCAGAGGCAATGCTCACCGCAAAATAGCCGACCAGCGTACCCACCACTTCCACGACGCCGGTAAACATGGCGCAGACAAGCGTTTTGCGCGGCGTAACACCCGCCGCAAGCATCGGACCGATGATAACCACGCCTTCCGGGATATTTTGCAGCGCGATTCCACCGGCGATGATCAACGCCTGCGAAGTATCGCCTGCACCAAAGCCCACACCCGCCGCAATGCCTTCCGGCAGATTATGTATGGCTATCGCGGTCACAAACAACAGTACCTTGCTCAAATTTGCATTATTGTGCGCCTCGATATCCGCGCCCACCAATTTATGCAGATGCGGTACCAATTTATCAATAAGATTGAGACAAACCGCGCCCGCAAAAATACCGGCAACCGTAACGAGTAAGTTGAATTTCCCGCCGTAGTCCAGTGACGGCAGGATGAGCCCCAGCACCGCTGCGGCAAGCATCACACCCGCCGCAAAAGACAGCACGATATCCGAAAATTTGTGGGAGAGCTTTTTGAATATAAAGCCCAACAAAGCACCTATGACCGTCGCGCCGCCCACACCGAGCGCCGTCAACACTACCATTTTCATACACAACACCTTCAAAAAAGTTCCCACATTCCTTTAAAGGCTCGGACAAAAGCGCCTTAGACTGTGGGAACTGATTTTTGATTATTCCTCGCTGAAATTATCCTTGCCTACACCGCAAAGGGGGCATTCAAAATCCGCGGGGAGGTCCTCAAATTTCGTGCCGGGAGCAATACCGTTGTCGGGATCGCCTACCGCCTCATCGTATTCCCAGCCACAAACGTCACATACATATTTTTTCATTTTCTTTACCTCCAAAATTATAGTTGTATTCGCATTGATTTAAAATCAACACAGCTCTTTTGCGAGCGCATCCAACTGCGCCGTGCTTTGCTCATTCAGCGCAGACAAGATCTTGACGGTGGTATCCGCATAGGTTAGATTTTTGCTGTTCTCCAGCATACCCTTCATCAGCTTTGCGGCGAGCGGTGCCCAACTGCCGTTTTCAATATACGCCACCGTTCGATTGCTGAAATTGCGTTCGGTCAGATGGTTGATAAATTCCCGCATAAAGGGAAAAATATCCGCATTATAAGTGGTGGTTGCCAAAACCAGCTTACTGTAACGGAACGCATCTTCAACAGCCTCCGCCATATCGCATCTGGCAAGGTCATTGACCACCACTTTGGGGCAGCCGTTTGCTTTCAGATTTTCCGCAAGCTGCATGACCGCCCGTTTAGTATTCCCATAAACGGATGTATATGCAATCACAACGCCATCTTCCTCCGGTTGATAGGAAGACCAAGTGTTATACAGATCGAGATAGTAGCCGAGGTTTTCCCGCAGCACCGGTCCATGCAACGGGCAGATGATCTTAATATCGAGGCCTGCCGTTTTTTTGAGCAGGTTTTGCACCTGCGCGCCATATTTGCCGACAATACCGATATAATACCGTCTCGCCTCGCACGCCCAGTCCTCTTCTACATCCAAAGCGCCAAACTTGCCAAATCCGTCAGCCGAGAACAAAACCTTATCGGTGCTGTCATAGGTGACAATGACCTCCGGCCAATGCACCATCGGCGCGGTGACAAAGGTAAGCACATGCTTGCCGAGCGAGAGAGTATCCCCCTCGCCGACCACCACCTGCTTTTCGGGAAAATCGGTGCCAAAAAAGTTTTTCATCATCTGAAACGCTTTGGCGGAAGAAACAATCTTTGCTTCCGGATACGCTTTGATGAAATTCACGATATTTGCAGAATGATCCGGCTCCATGTGCTGTACGATCAGATAGTCCGGCTTTCTGTCCATCAAAGCGTTTTGGATATTATCCAACCATTCATACGTAAAAGCGGCATCCACCGAATCCATAATCGCGATCTTTTCGTCCATAATGGCATAGGAGTTGTACGCCATACCGTTTGGAACAATATACTGTCCCTCAAAAAGATCAATCTTATGGTCGTTGACACCGATGTATTGTATATCTTTTGTAATTACCATGTTTTCTCACCTCTATATTTTCTGTTGAATATCATACCATATTTTCGCTGCATATTCAACACCGTGGGTGTATTTACTCCAAAATCCTGCCGTCGGTGGAAATGGTGACAACCTGCCACGGAATAAATTTACCGCTCGCCTGCAATGCACGCTTCACGGCGTTTTCGATACCGCCACAGCAAGGCACTTCCATTCGCACGATCTTCACACTTTTAATGTTATTATTTGCGATGATGGCGGTAAGCTTTTCAGCATAATCCCCCTCATCCAATTTCGGGCAACCGATCAGCGTGATGTGATTGCGAATAAATTCGTTGTGGAAATTCCCATACGCAAACGCGGTGCAATCCGCGGCAATCAGTAAATTGGCATCCTCAAAATACGGTGCATTCACCGGAACCAGCTTGATTTGGCAGGGCCACTGTGAAAGCTGACTTGTGACAACGGTCGGCTTTACAGCTTGCGCGGTGGTTTCCCGCTTAATCGCCTTAGATTGGGTGCCCGGGCAACCGCACGGCAGCTTTACGCCGGATTTTCGCATTTTCGCCTGCTGCACCGCATCCTCGTCATAAGCGGGTGCCTCCCGCTCCTCAAAGGCAATGGCGTTCGTGGGGCAAGCGGGCAAGCAATCACCCAATCCGTCACAATAATCCTCTCGGGTCAGCTTCGCCTTACCGTTTATCATCTCAATAGCACCCTCATGGCATGCCGCCGCGCATGCGCCGCATCCGTTACATTTTTCTTCATCTATTTTTATGATTTTTCTAAGCATTTGTCATATCCTCCTTGCTTTTGTGATGTCAGTATAGTATAATGCAACCGTAAAGTACGTTGAAATTTCAACAAACGGAGAAAAATATGAAAAAATATTTAAGAGTTTTAAAAAAATGCCCTCTTTTCCATGAAATTGAAGAAGACAAACTACTGACCATGCTGCATTGTCTGGGTGCGAAGGTGGAGATGTTCGATAAAAAGTATACCATCGTCGCCGAGGGTAACCCCGCGAAACACATCGGCATTGTACTGTCCGGCTCGGCACACATCATGCAGGTGGATTATTACGGCAACCGCAGTATTCTGTCGGAAATACAGCCGAGCGATATGTTTGGTGAAGCATTCGCCTGCGCCGAAATGCAAGCCACCCCGGTGAGCATCATCGCCAACGAGCCGTGTGAGATCATGCTCATCAATTGCGCGCATATTCTGCACACCTGCTCCAATAACTGTGGTTTTCATCAGCAGCTGATATTCAATCTTATGAAAGACCTCGCCGCAAAAACAATCATGTTTCACCAAAAGATTGAAGTCACCTCGAAACGTTCTACCCGAGAAAAACTGATGACCTATCTGATGTTGCAGGCAAAAAAAGCGGGAAGCAGCAGCTTTGATATCCCCTTTGATCGGCAGGAGCTTGCCGATTATTTAGAGGTGGATCGCAGCGGTCTCTCAGCAGAAATCAGTAAGTTGCGACAAGAAGGCATACTGAACAGCCGCCGTAATCATTTTGAATTATTGTGATACAACCGCTTGCAACCGAAAAATATATTCGGTATACTGTATTTATAAAGGATGTACTCTTATGAAAAATATCATTTCACTAACAGCGGCGATACTCGCCTTCATCATGCTTACCGCGTGTTCACAACCAAAGGTGCCCTTATCTACTGACGGTGACACTGCAACTACAACCTCAACCACGATCACCGCGACCGTCGGCACCACCAAAACTGCGGCGATGACCACCACCCTTTCCACCACGATTACGGCTACCTCTACCAATCCTTCTGTCGCGAGGTCAACAACCGTAACCACCGCTGCTCCTAACACAACACCGACTACTACCACCATCAAAACCACATCCGCTACCACCACCCCGAAAACCACCGATGATGACCCCGAAACCATCGATCAAGGCAAAGAAAACGGTACGGATGTGAAAGCAGAAGAAGTCCCCACCAAAGAAAACCGCAGCAACGGTATAGACGTTTCCAAATGGCAAGGAAAGATCGACTGGCAAAAGGTGAAGCAAAGCGGCGTGGAATTTGCGCTGGTCCGCATCGGCTACCGCGGCGAAAACGGCGTTATACACAAGGACGAAAACGCCGATTATAACCTCCAGCAGGCAGAAAAAGTCGGTGTGCTCACCGGTGTCTATTTCTTCTCCACCGCCACCACCGAAAAGGAAGCGATAGAAGAAGCCGCTTTCACCGTGAACGCGGTTGCGAATTACAGTATTTCCTATCCTATTGTTTATGACTGCGAGGGATACACAAACCCTAAAAGCCGCATGTATGCTTTAACCGCTGCACAGCGTACCGCAAACGCATGTGCTTTCCTCAATGCGGTTAAAAAAGCCGGCTACGATACCATGTTTTACGGTGCACTGGGGGAGATCGCCAATCCCGCGTATTGGGAACTATCTAAAATCAGCGCGCAACACAAAATTTGGGTGGCGCAATACCCCGACGTGACCTACCCGCAAAAGGATACGCCGGACCACACCGGACGGTTTGATGCATGGCAATATACCAACAAGGGCTCTGTTGACGGCGTGGACGGCGATACCGATATGGTGGTGTGCTATTTTAAAAGGACAAAAGCCGCACCTAAAAACACCGTCTCCAAAACCACCGCTGCCACCGCGCCGCTCACCGAGGAAGAGAAGCTATATGCTCCGGTGGAGGAAACGGTCACCGCCAAACAGATCACCAATCTGCGTGCCGCTGCCACCACCGATTCCGCTATCCTCGCCACCATCAAAAACGGCGAGACGGTTACCCGCGTGGGCGTGGGCACAAACGGTTGGTCTAAGCTTGTCTACAACGGCAAGACCGTGTATGCCGTATCTTCCTATCTCACCACCGACCTCACCGTCAAAACCACCACAACCACCGACGGCTTCACCGCGGTGGACGAGCAGGTGACCGCAAAAGAGATCACCAATCTGCGCACCGCACCCTCCACAGAAAATTCCGAGATCATCTACACGCTCAAAAACGGTGAATATATCACCCGCATCGGCGTGCATGCAAACGGCTGGTCAAAGCTGCTGTATAACGGACAAACGGTATACGCGATCAGTTCGTATTTGCTGACGAAATAAACACTGCCCGTGCCTTTGCCCCCGGCATTTTTTTGCATTCTGTTATTTCCGTTCCAACAAAAGCGCGCGCACAGGTGTGCCGTCTGCACCGGAAATTTTGAGCGGTGCCGCCATCAAAAAATAAACGCCCGGCTCCACCTTTGAAAGATCAACGCCTTCAAGCAACAACACGTTGCCGCCAAGCAACTGTCGATGCACCGCACCGTCCCCACCGATGGGTTCCACCGTCTGCGATTCAACACCGATAAGGGTGACCTGACAATCGGACAGCACAAATGCAGCACTGGGGGTTATCTGCACATCACCTTTAAACAGCACCCTCGGGCGCAACGAGGGTAAAAAGTTTTCTACGTCCGCGCCGGTCAAGTACCCGTTCCATTCGATAACCGTACATTCACCGATACAGTTTTCCATATCCACACTTGCCATATCCTTGCCGTCCGCGCAAAAATGCAGCGGCGCATCCATGTGGGTACCGTTATGCAAGCAAGCGTGTATGACCGACAGATTGCACCCCGCGCCCTCGGCCATGCGGTGTATAGGCTCCAATTCGGGCTTCGGATCGCCGGGATACACAGGCGCCGAAAACAATTCCTTCGTAATATCGA
Source organism: Acutalibacteraceae bacterium (assembly GCA_045638005.1). Taxonomy (GTDB): domain Bacteria; phylum Bacillota; class Clostridia; order Oscillospirales; family Acutalibacteraceae; genus URNF01. Next base: position 37,492 of record JAZUAN010000053.1, read on the forward strand.
TGATCTTCATACCATCACCGTCCTTTTCTTTAAAATATCATATTTACAGTATAAGTGCAAGAGAAAGGTATTCCATTTTCTGTGGAAATATGATACCATATATGTATCTGTAGAGAAAGGTGGGAAAGATATGCTGCAATTCATTTTGGGGCGTGCCGGCAGCGGCAAAACCGAGCAGGTGTTGCGCGCTTTAAAAGCAGATATGGCTACAAGCGACAATCGCGCGCTCATACTGTTGGTGCCCGAGCAGTTTTCTTTTGAAAGCGAGCGCACCCTTTTAAAACGGTTTGGTATCAAGGACGCCGCAAGAGTGCATGTGCTCAGTTTCACCCGCCTTGCTGACCGTGTACTGCGCGAGACCGGCGGTATCGCCACACAGGTAATGGACGAGGTTACCCGCGCGCTGATTATGAGCCGCGCTGTAGAATTACATCTCACTCCCGAAAACCGCGAGGATGAAGAAAGCCTTATCAAGGCGCGGGTGTATGACACCACCTACCTATCTTCCCTGCTGATGCTGTCTGCCGAATGTAAGCAATGTGCAGTGACCCCGCGTATGCTGCATGCCGCGGCAGCTGCACTGCCCGACGGTACGCTAAAAACCAAGCTCGCCGATTTAGCGTCTTTATTTGACATCTATGACGGATTGACCCTTGGCAGCGGTATCGATCCCGAGGATCTTTTGCGCATCCTTACCGAAAAATTACCCGAAAGCCGTCTTTTTGACGGCGCACGCATCTACGTAGACGGTTTCAAAGGCTTTACCGCCGCAGAACTGGATATTTTGGGGTTTTTGATGACAAAAGCAGATGTCACCGTTACCCTTTGTACCGACCGCGCCGATCCGGATGATGCGCACGCGTCGTGTGGGCTTTTTTCGCCCGTGGAACGGTCACTGCGACAACTGCGCCGCGCCGCCGCAGACCGCAGCATTGAAATTGCCGCACCGCTGGTGCTTACCGAAAATCACCGCGCACAGAATGCTGCTTTGAAAGCGTTGGAAGCGGGAAGCTTTACACCGCACGCAGAGATATTTGACGGCGACGGTTCAGCGGTGACGGTTACCGCATGCCCCGACATTTACAGCGAGTGTACCGCAGCAGCGCGTGCCATTCGACGCACCCTGCGCGAGACCGATATGCGCGCCAAGGATATCGCAGTGATCGTGCGCGATCTTGGCAGCTATCGCGGTATTTTAGACCATGCGCTGGGGCGTGCAGATATCCCATATTATATGGACGAGGCGGCAGACGTGTATACCATGCCGCTTATCTCCCTTTGCCTTTGCGCCCTGCAAATTTGCGTCGGCGGGTGGCGAACGGAAGAACTGCTGCGCATAATGAAAACAGGATTACTGCCTTTTGATGAGATCGAAACAGCAGCGCTGGAAAACTATGTGTTTATGTGGCGCATCGACGGTAAACGTTGGGAAAAACCGTTCACCGCCAACCCTGCTGGTCTCACCGACAGCAACAGATTTGACTATGACACCCTGCACATGCTGGAAACCATCCGCCGCCGTCTGATAACACCGCTGCGCACCTTAAAGGACGCGCTTATCAAGCGAGTAAGCGGCAGCACATTTGCCCAAAGCCTCTATCAATATCTCACCGATGAAAGCGTTGCGGCAGATATTGGTGTGAGACGGTTGCATACAGCTTTGTGCGAAGAAAATGAGTCCGCCCTCGCCGATCGCACGGCAAGGCTTTGGGACAGTGTGATGGAAGTATTGGATCATTTTGCAGCCGTATTTGCCGCAGATCATCTGCCCGCGCACCGCTATGCAGAATTGTTTCATCTGGCGGCGGGACTTATCCGTCTGCCGTCGGTGCCGCAAAGCCTTGACGCGGTACAGGTGGGCAGCGCAGATCACGTGCGCCTGCAATCCCCGAAAGTCGTTTTTATCCTCGGTGCAAACGAAGGGGTGTTCCCCGCGTATCCCGCGGAGGGTAATCTGCTCAGCGACCGCGAGCGCGAAGCGCTCGAACAAAGCGGACTTTTCCTCTCTGCGGACCGTCTGCAAAAGGCAGCGGAGGAACGCTTTTTCGCCTATACCGCCATTGCTGCGCCGACCGAGCAGGTATATGTTTCCTATCTGCAAAACCGCGGCGGTGAGGAGGCTTTCCCCTCCATATTGGTGGAGAATATTCGTCGTATTCTGCCGCACCACACAAAAGGTGTCTGCCGCACCATGCAGGTTAGCGATATCGAATCACCCGCCGAGGCACTTGATTGCCTCGCTGCCGCGTATACAAAAAAAGATGCCGATACCGATTTGCTGCGCGCAGCACTGGCGGCCACCCCTAATACCGCTGCCGCCTTCAGCGCCATGGATCGCGTAGCTGCCAAGCCGAAGCACGCTTTACAGCCTGCACATGCAGACGCGTTGTTCGGGCGGGATATGTATCTGTCTGCCAGCCAGGCGGATACCTTTTACCGTTGCCGTTTTCGGTATTTCTGCCAATACGGCATGCGGTTGCAAACCCGCCGCGTAGCGGATGTGGACGCTTCTATGTTCGGCACCTTCTCCCACTATATTTTAGAGAAGCTGCTGCCGGAATATGTTGAAAACCAAGTAAACCCCACCGCGGCGGACATCCCCGCGATGCAGCAGCGTATTCACGCGGTGTTGTTCAATTATGTAGAAGAGGAAATGGGCGGTTTTGCGGACAAGCCTGCCCGCTTCCGTTATCTGCTATCCTTAGTGGAGCGCACCTGCTTCTCCCTTTTGTGGTTTACAGTGAGCGAAATGGCGCAAAGCCGTTTTGTGCCCGCCGATTATGAATTGGTGATCGGAAAAGGCGGTGTGCCCTCCCCCACCTTGCAATTACCCAACGGTGACGGCAGCGTTTCCATCATTGGCAAGATCGACCGCGTAGATATCTATCGCAGAGAAGACACGGTTTTCGTGCGTGTGGTGGACTACAAGACCGGCTCTAAGGAATTCAAGCTCAGCGAGGTGCCTTACGGCATCAATATGCAGATGCTTTTATATTTGTTTGCTGTGTGCCATGGCGGGCATACGCGGTATGAGGCCACCAACACAGCTCCCGCGGGTATTCTCTACCTGCCTGCTAAGGATATCACCCTCAAAAACACCCACGCGCCGCTGGATGAAAGCCGTTTGAAGCTGATGCGTATGAACGGACTTTTGCTGCGCGATCAGGATGTTTTGACCGCTATGGAAGAAAGTGGTGAGGGTGTTTTCATCCCCGCAACGGTGGAAAACGGTGAGATCGGTAAAAAGAGCGATACCATATCCCGCATAGATTTTGATAACATTCGCAAGCTCACCGAAAAACTGCTGATTTCAATGGCAAACACTCTGCTTGCGGGGGATATCGGTGCTATTCCTACCGGAGAGGAACAGCATTTGCCGTGTGACTACTGCGATTTCCGCGCGGTTTGCGGACGGGAAAGCGAAGACCCCGCCACCCTGATGCAAGCGGCAAAAACAGAAGACGTTTTACAGATGCTTGGAGAGGAGGAGACCACCAATGCTTAAGCGCAAATGGACGCCTGCCCAGCAAAACTGTATTGCAGCGCGCGGCGGTTCAGTTTTGGTCTCTGCGGCTGCCGGCTCGGGAAAAACCTCCGTATTGGTTGAACGCGTTATCCGCCGCATTACCGATCCGAATGATCCTGTGGATATCGACCGTCTACTCATCGTGACCTTTACAAAAGCGGCTGCCGCCGAAATGAAACAGCGTCTGTCGGTCAGATTAGGCGAATTTATCGCTGCGGACCCCGAAAACACGCGCTTGCAACGACAGCAAATGCTGCTACCCACCGCTGCCATTTCCACCATCGATGGATTTTGTACCGCGTTTTTGAGGGAGCATTTTGATGTGTGCGGTATCTCGCCGCGGTTTGGTATTGCAGAGGGCTCGACCGCGACCATGCTGCAAAACGAAGCGTTGGAGGAAACACTGGAAGTGTTTTACGCCGCTGCAGAGGACGGCTTTTTACAACTGTCCGATCTTTTGAACGGCAGGCGGGACGACGCCGGCGTGCGAGCCGCGGTTTTAAAGACCTATAACTTCATTCAAGCGCAGGCATTCCCGCAGCGTTGGCTGCAAGAAGCGTGCGCTGTGGCTACAGATATACCGCTGTCAGACACAGTATGGGGGCAGTATATCCGCCGCTATACAGCAGAGCATCTGGGCTTTTTGGCGGAGATAGCGGCAAAGAGTCTGCGCCCGCTCGCGGGTGTGTATGAGGCGTTGGAATACTGCAACCGTCTGCAAGCGGATGTTGCCGTTTTGCAGCGCGCCGCACTCATCGTGAAAGACCCCACCAACGATTGGGATACCTGCATTGGGGCACTTATATCCGCCGTGCCGGACAGATTACCCTCCTCAAAGGGTATTGATAAATCGTACATTGAGCCTATAAAAGCGGCATTTTCCACCGTCAGAGATGACCTGCGCAAAAAGCTGTTGCCGCTGTTTGGCGAAAGCGAGCAAGCCGAAAAGGAGGCGTTGCTCGCCACAGCACCCAAGCTTACCGCTTTGTGTGCGTTGGTACAAGCGTTTGATGAGCGGTATACCGCTAAAAAACAGCAGCGCCAGCTGTTGGATTTCAGCGATTTAGAGCATCTGACCCTCGATTCGCTGTGCAACAGCCAAACCGGTGAGCCCACCCCGCTCGCACGGGAAGTGGCGGCTGGTTATGCGGAAATTCTTGTGGACGAATTCCAGGACACCAATGCGGTACAGGATACCATCTTCCGCATGCTGAACAACGCGGATAACGCGTGCTTTTTCGTGGGAGACGTCAAGCAAAGTATTTACGGTTTCAGACAGGCAATGCCGGAAATTTTCATGGCGAAAAAGGCGGCTTTTCATCCCTTTGATGGCGTTTCCTACCCCGCCTATATCACGCTGGGCGAAAATTTCCGTTCCCGCCGCGAGGTCACCGACGCTGTCAACTTTGTGTTTGATCAATTGATGACCCCCGCCTTTTGCGGTATCAATTATAAAAACGGCGAAGGACTTATCCCCGCCAACACCGCCTATCCCCCGGCAAAAAACGATACGGAGGTGCTGCTGCTGGATAATCCGTTTGCAGAAAAGGAGATATCCTCGGATATCCTGGAGGCACGACTGATTGCCACGCGTATCCGTGAATTACTGGAAAACGGCAGCGTCACCGAAAAGGATACGTTGCGTCCGGTGAAATACAAGGATATTTGTATTTTACTGCGTTCCCGCGGCTCGCACGCCGCTGCCCTTGCCGCCGAGCTGAACAGGCTGGGGATCCCCACTACCACCGATGCAAGCACCCCATTCTTTACAGCAAATGAAGTGCAAACCGCACTGGCGCTCCTGCGCACTATTGATAATCCGCTGCGAGATGTTTCTCTTGCCGCATTGCTGCTATCACCCATCGGCGGTTTCTCCGCCGACGACCTTGCCGCCATGCGCATCTGCGCAAAGGATGCCGCAGAAAAGCAAACCTCGCTGTATACCGCCTTACTGCTGGCAGAACAAGCAGTAACGGTTTCTGTTGACCTACGCGCGCGGATACAGCAATTCCTGCAAGCGCTGCGCAGACAGCGTCGTTTAGCGATTTCCATGACCGCAGACGCGCTGCTCACCCGCCTTTTTGAGGAAACCGGTATGCTGTCCGCCGCCGCGGCGGGACATGACGGCGAGCAAAGGGTTGCTAACCTACGAGAAATTATAAAACTTGCCCGTGATTTTGAGCAAAACGGGTTCCGCGGATTATCCGCCTTTGTGCGGTATATCGACCGCATAGAAACCGAAAAAGGTGACCTTTCCACCACCCCGCTCGCAGCGGGCGAGGGGGATGCCGTATCCATTATGACCATTCACGGCTCTAAGGGACTGGAATTCCCCATCGTCTTTATGGCGCATCTGTTTAGTGAATTTAATCGCGAAGCCGCCCGACAATCCCTGTTACTGCACGGTACGGCGGGGGCAGCGATAACCGGCTACGATGCTCAGACCATGACCACGCAGCGTACGGTATCCCAAAGCGGTGTGCTCACCGCCACCAAATATACGGCTTTCGCAGAGGAACTGCGGGTGCTGTACGTCGCCATGACCCGTGCGAGAGAAAAGCTTATCACGGTATTCGTACGCAAAAACCTGCCCGCGCGTATGCAAAAGCTGGCATCCTATCTGCCGCAAGATGACACCATGGATACGCCGCGCATGCTTGCAATGAGTTCCCCCGGTGATTGGCTGCTTTCAGCTTTTCTGCGCCATCCCACAGCAACGCTGCTGCGGTTTATGGCGGCAGAGCCTGATATTCATACTCTCCCTTGTGACACAGCCCTGCTTTGTCGGGAATACACTCCCGACATGCTGCCGGACACGGCAAAAGCAGCTATAAACGCACAAACAACTGCGCCCGATCCCGCGGATGTCACTGCACTCAAAGAGCGACTTGCTTACACCTATCCGTTCGCAGCACTCACTGCGGTGCCGGTAAAGCTCGCAGCATCCGAGCTGGCGCACAAGGAACTGGACGCCGCGTTTATTGCGACCCGCCGCCCCGCGTTTTTGTCGGAGGATGGGTTGACACCCGCAGAACGCGGCACGGCGATGCATACCTTTATGCAGTTTGCCGCTTATGCCGCTGCGGCAAAGGATACCGAAGGAGAAGCCGATCGACTGTATGAGCAAGGCTTCCTGACAACACCGCAAAGAGAAGCATTGGATCTTCCCCGTATCCGCCGCTTTTTTGAAAGCCCGCTGTATGCGCGCATATGCGCTGCCGACTCTTTGCAACGCGAATATGCGTTCACGGTTCCGCTTTCAGTAACCGCGTTCGATAACACACTGCCAAACAGTTTCGCTAAGGAAACCATAGTAGTGCAAGGTATTGCCGACTGCGTATTTGAAGAGAACGGTGAGCTTGTCATTGTGGATTATAAGACCGATCGTGTCAAAGATCCCGCCGCGCTCGCAGCACTGTATAAAAAGCAGCTGGATATCTACCGTGAAGCGCTCACCAAAACGCTTGGTAAACCGGTAAAAGAAACCCTACTGTACTCTTTCCATTTAGGGGAAACGGTAAAAATATAATCAAAAAAGCTCGATACCGAGGTATCGAGCTTTTTTTATCCATTCTTTTTCTTTTGGTACACCGTGGGGGTGCATTTTTTCATTTGACGGAATACGCGGGAGAAATACAACGGGTCATTAAACCCCACCGAGCCCGCTACCTCCGCGACGGTGAGTTCTCCGCCGCGCAGCAAAGTACACGCCTCGCTGATGCGGTATTTTTGCAGATATTCATGCGGTGATTGACCGAATTCTGCCTCAAACGCACGGTATAGTTGACTACGGCTAATCCCCACAAAGTCCGCTATGTCGCTGACACCAATGGCGCTCGCATAACTGTGCTGAATATACCGCAGTGCCTGTGCGAGATAACCGCGGCTTCCCAGCGTCGAAGGATTTTCGTCGCGTCGGCGAATGAGAGAAGCGAGAAACAACTGCAGGTATCCCGCCATTTCCACGTCAGCAGCAGGGGTATTGCCGCGGGAATGGTAGATGCGCAGCAACGCTTCTTTCGTGGCAATGGTATCCTCCGCACACATGATCGGTTCATCCCGTCGAAACCCTGCCATTGCGATCATACGGTGTGCATCGGTGCCGTTGAAACCCACCCAATAATATTCCCACGGATCGTCCGCGGCAGCGCGGTATTCCACCACCTCCGACGGAAAAATGAGGAACATATCCCCCTCGCGGAGGGTGTATTCCTGCCCGCGGCAGACATATATACCCTCACCGCTCGAAACATAGTGTACCAAATAATGATCCCGCACACCGGGACCCCATTGATAACCCGCAGTACATTTTTCATAACCGGTATTATATACCGCCAGGCCGGTATTTTCTTTTAGGGTATCTTTAAACGAGTGCTTAAAATTATCCATTTTCATCACCTTAGGGTTCGAACTTGTCACCTTACGTTCAGTATAACGCAAATTGCAACATTTGTCCATATAAAAGGCGTAGAAAATATCTTGTTTTTATGCGCAGTACCGATACAATGAGAATAGTTACCCTTATATTATTCGGAAAGGAAGTACAACCTTATGTCTCCTTCTTCCGTTTTAATTCAAAAAATCAACGACGCGCATACGATGCGCGCTTTGAAAAGCTGTACAGCGAAGATATCGCCCTTAGTGATTTGAACCCCATTCAAGAGGAACTCAACCATTCCGCGTCCCTCATCCGCGGTACCGCGGCACGTTTTGCGGATCTTAGCTATAAAATCGGTGGCTTTGATGCCTACACCACCTCCAACGTGCTCAAAGGCTCCGGTCTTTCCAGTTCAGCGGCTTTCGAAGTGCTGGTCGGTGTTATTTTAAATCATCTGTATAACGACGGTGCGATTTCCCCTGTGGAGATCGCGAAGATTGCCCAGTATGCAGAACGTGTATTCTTTGGCAAACCCTGCGGTCTGATAGACCAAATGGCCTCCTCGGTCGGCAACATTATCACCATCGACTTTGAAAGCACCGAAGATCCCATCATCGAAAAGGTAGACTTTGATTTCGCTTACACCGGTCATGCGCTTTGCATTGTGGACGTGGACGGTAACCACGCCGATCTCACCCATGAATACGCGGCGGTGCCCGGCGAGATGAAAAAGATCGCGGAGGATATGGGCGTTTCCTTCCTGCGCGAAACCTCTTTTGAGCAGTTGCTGCCCCGCATCCCCGCTCTGCGCGAAGCACACGGCGATCGCGCTGTGCTGCGTGCTATTCACTTCCTCAAGGACAACGACCGCGTTGTAGACGAGGTGAACGCGCTGAAAACCGGTGATTTTGAGACCTTCAAGAAGTTGGTCATCGACTCCGGCAACTCCTCCTTTGAATATCTGCAAAACGTATATACCACCTGCGACGTCACCGAGCAGGGCATGTCGCTTGCTTTGGCACTTGCACAGCATGTGTTGGACGGCAAGGGCGCATGGCGCGTACATGGCGGCGGCTTTGGCGGTACTACCCGGAATTTCGTGCCGAGCGACCTGCTCCCCGCGTTCCGCGAGGTGATTGAAGGTGTGTTCGGTGAAGACACCTGTCACGTGCTGCACATCCGTCCCTTCGGCGGCGTGTGCGTGGACAAGCTCTGATATTGATATTAACATTTACACGGAAAGAAGGATTTTCAAATGGCTGAACTGCGTAAACACCCGCTTACCAATGACTGGATCATGATCGCATCCCACAGACAGAACCGTCCGCAGATGCCCAAGGACTACTGTCCATTCTGCCCCGGCTCCGGTAAAGTGCCGGACAACTACACTGTACATAAATACGATAACGATTTCCCGGCTCTGTCTCAAAATCCGCCCGAGCCGGACGCTGTAGCGGACGATTTCTTTGAGACCGCTCCCTTGGCACATCGCGTTCTATCCCCCGATGCGCTCCGCTGACAAGGTGAAGTTCAACGCTTCCAGCGAAACGGGTGCTTGGGCACACTGTAACCCCACCTACCCCGAGGATACCGCTGTTGAACTGCGCGAAGCGTATGACCGCTTTATGGGTAAATAAGACATACTATAAAAAACCCGCTGTCGCCACCGACAGCGTCTTTTTTTATGTTTCTTACAGATTGTTCTGCATCTTAGCAGCAGTAAGCGTGTTTTTCATTAACATCGCAATGGTCATGGGACCGACGCCGCCGGGCACGGGGGTGATATAGCCCGCAATCGGCTCCACGTTATCAAAATCCACATCACCGCACAGCTTGCCGTTTTCGTCTCTGTCCATACCGACGTCAATAACGGCGGCACCGGGTTTGACCATATCCGCGGTGATAAATTTCGGTCTGCCGACGGCGGCGACCAAAATATCCGCAGTGCGGCAGATCTCTTTCAGGTTCTGCGTGCGGGAATGGCAGATGGTGACCGTGCCGTTTTTCTGTAAAAGCAGCATCGCCATCGGTTTGCCGACGATGTTACTTCTGCCGACCACTACACAGTTTTTGCCCTCTACCTCTACGTTGGTGCGAGCAAGCAGTTCCATCACGCCCGCGGGGGTACAGGGCAGGAAAGTATGATCGCCGATCATAATATGTCCTACATTGGAAGCGTGGAACGCGTCCACATCCTTGTCCGGTGAAATCGCTTCGATGACAGTCTTATCGGACAGCGGTTTGGGTAGCGGCAGCTGACACAAAATGCCGTGAATATCCTTTCGTTCATTCAACTCTGCTACCACTTTGAGCAACTGCTCCTCAGTGGTATCGGCAGGCAGAGTGATCTCCTCGGAATAAAAGCCAACCTCCGCACACGCTTTTTTCTTGTTATTCACATAAATGCGGGAAGCAGGATCGTCTCCCACCAAAATGACCGCAAGGCCGGGGGTGACACCTTGTTTTTTCATTTGTACAACCTCATTAGCAACCTCCGCGCGCACCGCGGCAGAAATCGCTTTGCCATCAATTCTCACTGCCATCGTCTTTCTCCTCCATTTTATCTGTTTGTACTTCCGTCTTTGCAAGATACTCGTCAATCTCCATATCTTCACCGATCATGCTGCGTGCCGTTTGCTGAAACAAATCCTTTGGTGCACGCTCGTTGTAGGATTTGATGGCAAAATACAACGCAATACCGCCGATGACACACAGCGCCGCTAACAGCTGTGACACACGCATGGTGCCCAGCATCAGGCTGTCAGTACGCAGTCCCTCGATCCAGAAACGACCGGCGCCGTACCAGATGATATAGAGGCAGAAAAGCTTACCTTTAAAGGTATAGGATTTCTTTGACAGGATATGTAGCAGTACAAATCCCGCAAGGCACCACAGCGACTCATACAAAAAGGTGGGGTGCACCGGCAGGGTGGTGTCATAGCCGTCCCCTTTGAGACCAAGGGAGATGATAGAGCCGGTCATGCCCCACGGCAGGGTGGTATTGCTACCAAACGCTTCTTGGTTGAAGAAGTTGCCCCATCTGCCGAGACATTGCCCGATAAAAAAGCCGATAGAAGCCAGATCAAATGCCGCGAGCGTATTGATCTTTTTGATTCGACACATCCAAAGACCTGTCACAAACGCGCCGATTACCGCGCCGTAAATGGCAAGACCGCCGTCCCAGACGCGAAGTACTTTCAGCGGATCCTCCCAGAAGGTGGAGATGCCGTCATAAAACAAAATATAATAGATGCGGGCACCCAACACCGAAAGGACCGCTGCGACCAGCACCGCGTCGGTCAAAGGATCCAATTCAATGCCAAAGCGCGGCTTCGCATATCGCACGGCATATAAAACCGCCAGCAAAAAGCCCAGTGCGATCATCACCCCGTACCAGTGAACGGAAAACGGCATGCCAAATATGGTGAACTCTGCTAAAACAGGGTTTACATCTATCGTCCAGCCAAGAGCAGGAAATTCAATATATTCCATAAAAAAGCCTCCTTTAACAATTGGGAGAAATACAGGGCTTCACCACCGACATTGCCATGTTTTCGGTGAGCAAGCACTCGTTCAATACACGATATACAGATTGTACATCAAGAGACGCCACACTGTCAATAAGTTTGAAAGGCTTTCTGCCGTAGAAATGATCATCCAACAGCCAATCACCGCAATTTTCCACGTCATTAAGTCCTGCAATGAGTCTGCCGTACAACGCGTTTCGTTCTTCCGTGAACCGCGTTTGGTCGATACCCTCCCTTTTGACACGGTCGATCTCCAAGATGAGTGCCCGTGCGACAGCATCCGGATCGCAGGTCTCACCGCTAAACAGAAATGCAGCATACCCGCTGCCCTCAAAATACCCACTGCCGAAGGTCTCGTTGATAAGCCCTCCCTCCATCAAATGGGTATACAGCGCAGAACCTCTGCCCGCAAGCAATTCGAGCAACACCTCCGCCGCCATCAGTTCCTCTGCATTGTGCAAATACCCTTTTGCGACCGGCTCTTTAAAACCGATATAAAAAAGCGGTGAACTGATAGGCATGGTATCCTCGCTGCGGTGCGTTTCCACCGCGGTCGGCTCCTCCACCGCCTGTCTCTCCAATGTGAACGGCTTTGCCGGCTTTAACGTCTCATCCGCAACATACTCCACAAGTTCTTTTGTAATATTGCCGCTGACCACCAAAGCCATGTTATGCAAATTATAAAATGTATGATAGCAATCATACAGCAATTCCGGTGTAATCTTTGCAATCGACTCTACCGTGCCGGCAATATCTATCCGTACAGGATGGTTTTTATACAGCATTTGCAGTACACGGAACATCGCAAGGCGGTCAGGGTCATCCTCGCACATGCGGATCTCCTGACCGATGATGCCGCGTTCTTTTTCCACATTTTCCGGTGTGAAATACGGATCCTGCACAAAATCCAGCAAAATCCGCAGAGAAGCTTCTACGTTATCGGTGCAGGAAAAGAGGTATGCCGTCTGTCCGAAGCCGGTATAGGCATTTGCAGATGCACCGGTAGCGGCATATTTCTGAAACGCGTCACAATCCTCGTTTTCAAACAGTTTATGCTCCAAATAATGCGCGATACCCGCGGGCACCGTAAGCGGCTTACCATCCACCTGAAAGGTGGTATCCACCGAACCGTAGCGGGTAGCGATCACGGCATAGGTGGAGGTGTATCCCGCTTTTGGGAGCACGTAAATCGGCAATCCGGTGGGATGCACCCCTTTGAAAACCGTTTCACCCGTACGGGGAACGGTTATCTCATTCCATTTCATGCGTTATCCTCCTCCGGCAATACCGTAAACACCGCTGCCAGCGTCACCGTGTTTGCGAGCGCGACAATCTGCTCTTTTGTGACCTTTTGCATCATCAAGACCGTTTCCTGTACACTGCGAAACGGCGGGCACAGCGTTTGCCCCATAAACCAGCTAATCTGCGTGCTCTGCAGATTTTCTCCGTCCTTCAAATGATTGATAACGTACCGTCTGGCACTTTCAAGATCCTCATCCGAAAAATCGCCGCAGCGGATATGATCCAGCTGTCGTAAAATTTCGGCTTCCGCACGCCCGACATTCGCGGCATCCACGCCGCTATCCACCGTCAAAACACCCTTGACACGTTCAAAGCTTGAACCGCAATAATAACAAAGACTCATCTTTTCACGCACATTAGAGAACAATAGCGACGACGGTGTGCCGCCGAACAAAGCAGACAACAACCGCGCGGTCATCACGCTTTGCGTGTCCGGCTCATGCGCCTGCATACGGAAGGTCATCACCAATTTTGCCTGGTTGACCTGTATACGAGTAAAGCCGCGTCGCGGGTTTTCCAGAGGCGTGAAATCTGTAACCGTCTTTCCGGCATACGGCGCGCGTGCGATACCGTCAAATGCCGTGCGGATACACGCTTTTACCGCCTCGCCGTCATCGGCACCGGCATAAAACCATTGAAACACCGCGGTTTTCAGCATGCTTTTCCATGCTGCGGTGATACTTTCACGCGTAAGCGCCTCTGCGGTCTCCATCGTGCCGCAAGCGGGAACACCGTACGGCTCGCCGGATGCCAGCAGGGCGTCGCATTGCATACGCGCATACGCGCGCTTATCGTTGATGGCAGCGGCGATGCGCTCTTTTAAACAGCGTTTTTCCTGCTCCACGTCGACAGCGTCAAACAGACCGTCTGCCGACAGATGCGGGCAAAACAGCATTTCACACAATAGTTGAGCACAGGCGGTGACCACGTCTTCCCCTGCAAGTGCAAAACTGTTTTCGATGCAGGAAACGCTGAGGGTGATCACCTGATGATCGCCGAGTCGCTGTACACCACCCATAACGGCAGCGCCGTACAAGCGGCTTTGTCGCCTGTGCAGCGCGATCATATTGGGAGAATGTGCCGTCGCATGGGTAAGCAGCTCCGGTAAAATCGCATATGCAGCTGCCGTCTCCTCTTTCAGCGGTAAAAAAATGCCCACCGACAAGCGGCTGGTTTTAAAGCGGTTATCTCTTAGAGGTAAATACCCCACGCCATCTGCCAGCATCATATTTTGTATAGTCATATCCATCACTTCTCCTAGAACACCGTTTTGAAAAGGCGGATTATTTGTGTTATTGTTTTGCCCATTCTGTCAAAGAAAATGAAAAGCGGCGAAGGATAGTTTCCCTGCGCCGCAATTTCTTTATTTTCCGTATTTGTAGTCTTTGGATTTATAATATTTTTCGCGGTAGGTTCCCTTTTGCTGCTTCACGTCGGTGAGCAGCACACCCAAAATGCGACCCCCGATATTTTCGATACTTTCCTGTGCAATGCGGAAATCGTCATAGGTGGTTTGCCCCTCACGCGCTATGAGCAACATACCGGCGATCTCGTTGCTGAGCATCAACACGTCCGCCACCAGATTAACCGGCGGGGTATCGATAAAGATATAATCGTATTTCTGTTCCGCCTCGCGCAACAACGCCACCATCGCGTCAGAGCACATCAACTCCTGCGGGTTGGGCGGCAAGGGACCGGAGGGCAGCACATCCAAATTGGGTGCTACCTGCTTTACCACCGCTTCTTCCAAGGTCTGCATGCCGCTGAGCACCTTGGAAAGACCGTCCGCGCGACTTACGCGGAAAATACGATCGAGGGTGGGGTTGCGCATATCCCCATCAATGACCAGTACCTTAAAATTGGTCTGCGCCATAACGATAGAGAGATTGGCAGAAGTGGTAGATTTACCCGCATGCGGCTCAGCACTGGTAATCGCCACAGATCTGCGATCGGAGGTCGCCAGCGTAAACAACAGGTTGGTACGCAATGTTTTATAAGATTCTACAATATGGAACGGTTTGGCATCATTCTTTTTGGCGTCAGCAGATATCTCCGTTACCGTTTTCTTCTTTGCTTTTTCTTCCATGATATCTTCCTCCGGAGGATCACATATTCAAGGTGGGGATCTCTCCCAGCACCGGCAGATCGGTAATACAGCGTAAATCCTCTTTGTCACGTATGGTGGTATCCGCTAAGTAAATCACAAACACAATCAAAAGTGCCAGCGCAAAACCTCCGGCAGCACCCATCAAGCTGTTGCGCAACACATTCGGGCCGGTCTTGACAGCGGGCGGAACATCACCCAACGCGGTAACCACACCCGAGTTGACCGTATCATACAGCATCTCCGGCGCGACATCACACACCGCCTGGCAAATACCTTGAGACAGCACCGCATCAGAGGTAGTTGCACGCAAGATGATGATAGCCGAATCTTCTGAAACCGATACCGATAACGCGCTCGCTATTTGCGAAACCGTAGCGGGAACGGTCATTCGCTCAGCGGCTATCTTTGACGTTTCAACATCCCGCAGAATGACCGCATAACTATTGGTCAACATGCACGATGCATACAGGTTACTGGAAGTGGCGATACCGGTATCGTTTTCCGTGTTCTGTACATACAGCGAAACACTCGCCGTATAGGTATCCTCCACAAAAAACACGGTATACGCGGAAGCGAGCAACGCACCGCAAACCAAGCCCAACAGCATCCACTTTAATCTCAACAAGAAGAGCTCTAATAGAGCATCCATTGTAATTCTATGCATAATCGATCCTCCGAGGTTTTAACATTTACATACAATGTTGATTATACAAAATTGAAAGAGCGGTGTCAATGGTTTTCTTTTGTAATATTTAACTTTACAATTTTCAAAAGGCTTGTTATACTCTACAAAGAACATTTCAAAAGGAAGCGAATATAGTATGAAATCTACCGCCTTCACCCAAGGCATGCGGGACGGATTGCCGATAGGGCTCGGCTATTTTGCCGTCTCCTTTTCGCTGGGCATTGCCGCCAGAAGTGCCGGCCTTACCGCATTCGAGGGCTTTTTTGCCAGTTTATTCACCAACGCCTCCGCCGGCGAGCACGTGGTGTTTTCTTTGATCGGCGCAGGCACCACCGTCCTGGAAATTATTCTTATCACCCTTATCACCAACGCGCGATATTTGTTGATGAGCTGTGCTTTGAGCCAGCGTCTTTCTCCTGAGACCCCCATGCGGCATCGCCTTTTGATCGGCGCGGACGTGACCGACGAATTGTTCGGTATTGCTATTGCGAGGAAAGGGTATTTGGAACCTACGTACTATTTCGGCGCCATGGTCACCTCTATCCCCTTTTGGGCAACCGGCACGGCGCTGGGCATCGTGATGGGAAATCTGTTGCCGCTGAGAGTTGTCAGTGCGCTGAGCGTTGCGCTTTACGGTATGTTCCTTGCTGTAATCATTCCGCCCTCACGCAAAAATAGGGTGGTAGCAATCCTGGTGGTCATTAGTTTTCTTTTGAGCTTTCTCGCCGCGAAGTTGCCTGCAATCAGCACATTATCTGAGGGCAACCGCACCATTTTGCTCACCGTACTGATCGCAGGTGCTGCGGCGCTGCTGTTCCCCGTGAAAGAAGGTGATGAGAATGGCTGAACGACTGTTATATATCGGTGTCATGATCGTGACCACCTATCTCATCCGTGTATTACCGTTCACCCTCATCCGTAAACCCATTCAAAATCAGTTCATCCGTTCCTTTTTGTACTATGTACCATATGTCACCCTCGCGGTGATGACCTTCCCCGCCATTATTGAAGCCACCGGCTCTCCTATTGCGGGTGCTATCGCACTTATCGTGGGCATCGCCGCCGCTTTTTGCGGTTTGGGGTTGCTGCCGGTCGCCGCTATCTGCTGTGCGGTGGTATTTATTGCGGAGTTGTTTTTATTATAAAAAATCCGCAACATCCTTTGTGCCGGCAACATTATGCATTGACCGAAAAACATATCTATGGTATGCTACGCTTGATAAGAATCCTAAGAAGGTTTCCCATGAATACATATAGCGTTTGCACCGTAAAACCCCCTGATAAACAAGTTGTTTTCGATCTGATGATCGAAAACCGTAGACACCACCTATCAGTTCAATCTGTTGGACAAGGGTAATGCATGGCAGCAAAAGTTCGACTATATGCAAGGCAAAGTCTTTGATGAAAACAGCGCCAATGTTAAATGGTTATCTTTTGATTGATAAATTTTACAAACAAAAAAGGGCACAGACTTCATTCATGAAGTCTGTGCCCTTTTTATAGTTATTCACTCTGCCGCTCTCAATCCGGTAAGTCTTTCAACTATCGGCAGCTCGTAGCACGGGAAATAGATACCCCACGTCTCTCCCTCGTGTTGCAGTTCCAAAATATAATAGGTTTTCATGTTAACAAACCCGTACTTATCTTCCCACAGCTTATACTGAGAAAAAGCCGAAGCAACAAGTGCTTCGGCTTTGCTGTATTCTCATCAGATGGAGATCTCGTGCGCCATTTTGTAGATGCTGATATCAAGGGTTTTTCTCATCGCAAGCGCTTCCTCGATATCAAAGTCTACAAGACGGTCGTTTTGCAGGGCAACCACGCGATTGCTCTTGCCTGCTTCCAACAATTTGACCGCCTGATAACCCATGCGGCTGGCAAGCACGCGATCGCGCACGGTGGGAGAACCGCCACGCTGTACGTGACCGAGAATGGTCGCGCGGGACTCAATGCCGGTTTCCGCTTCGATGCGTTTTGCCATGTCGGTAACCTTCATATCCACACCTTCGGCAACCACAACGATAAAGTGCTTTTTACCGGTGACAGCGGTGGCACGGATACGACCCAGGACATCTTTTTCAAAATCGAAGTCAACTTCGGGAATAATGATGCTGGTAGCACCCACGCCGATACCGACATTCAAAGCGATATAGCCGGCATGACGACCCATCACCTCAACAACCGAGCAACGGTCATGAGACTGGGAGGTGTCACGCAGCTTGTCCACCATATCGAGGGTGGTGTTCAAAGCGGTATCGTAACCAATGGTACGCTCGCAGCAGGAAATATCATTATCGATGGTACAGGGAATACCGATACAGGGAACGCCTCTGCGGGTCAAATCCTGCGCGCCGCGGAAAGAACCGTCACCGCCGCACACCACAACACCTTCAATACCGTGCTTTTTACAACTCTCAATCGCTTTCTGCATACCTTCCTCAGTGCAGAATTCGGGGCTGCGCGCGGAATACAGGAAGGTGCCACCGCGATGGATAATATCCGAAACGCTACGCAAGGTCATCGGCTGAATATCACCGCTGATGAGACCGTTGTAGCCACGGTACACACCCATAACCTCCATACCGTCGTTAAGTGCAGTACGCACAACAGCACGCACAGCAGCATTCATGCCGGGGGCATCGCCGCCGCTGGTCAATACAGCAATTTTTTTCATATTGAGTTCCTCCTATCAGCAGGTTGCTGCAAAAAAAACAAGCAATAAAATGCGTGAATACAATCAAAGTGTATTATACGCAGATTTTTTTGAAATAGCAAGACATTTTCGCAGGTTTTGTTAAATTTTAAACCGATTTTACATTTTCTGCACCTAAAAGGCGGGTAAGTTCGGCGAGCAGTACCGGATTTCGCATCACGCGGTATTGTTCTCCCATGCGCACGGTTTTGGCGGTATCCTTAAACCGGATATACACCGTATCCGTTCCCTCAAACACGCGAAGAAGGCGCAGCACCTGTCGATACTGCGGTGTGTCCTCTCCGGGCACCCGCACGTACAGCCCCGGCGGGCTTTTTTTCTCAGCAGTCGGTTGCGGTTTTTCTTCCGCGGGCGGTGCCTTTTCGGCAATCGCCGTTACCCGCTCGCACAGCACCTTGGGCGCTTCATCCTCTTTGACATCCAGCCGACCGGACAGCAATACAATCATACCCGGTTGCAGCAACTGTGTATACTGCGCAAGCGGTTTGGGGAAAATGACCGCTTCCAGCGAACCGTACAGATCTTCTATACGGCAATACGCCATTTTCGCACCCGACTTGGTATTTTGCTCTCGCATATCACCGATAAGACCCGCAAGCGTCACCGTTTTGCCGTCAAGTGCTTCATCATTTTCCTCCGCCGCTGCTAAAATGCGGTCGGTGCGGGTAACCCGCTTATCCTTATACCATGCGGCGTATGGGGTCATCGGGTGACCGGACAAATACAATCCTGCTACCTCGTGTTCCATGCTAAGCAAATCGGAAAGCGGCAGTTCTTCCAGCTTCGGCAACGGAATAGAGGCTTCCTCCTCTACCGCCTCGAAAAAGCCAACCTGCCCTTCCACCTGCCTGCGCCCCATATCCTCTAACTGCGTGGTGAGTGCAGGTGCTATTTGCAGCATCTGCCGCCGATTGGCGCCCAGTCCGTCCAAGGCACCGCAGCGAATGAGGCTATCAAGCGCGGGGCGGTTGAATTCTTTGAGCGATACAACCCGTTCACAAAAATCATAAAAACTAACAAATTTTCCGCCGCGTTCCCGCTCGGCAACCAATTCCTGCACAAAGCCGCGGCCGATATTCCGCATAGCAAGCAAACCAAAGCGAATATCAGTACCCGACGGTGCAAATTCGGCAACGCTTTCGTTGACGTGCGGCGGCAGCACCTTGATGCCAATGCGTTCGCTTTCGCGGATATAGCTGATTTCTTTATCCGAGCCTAAAACACTTGTCATCAGCGCCGCCATATATTCCTGCGGATACAGCGCTTTCAAATACGCCGTTTGGTAAGCAACCAAGGCATACGCCGCAGCATGGCTTTTGTTAAATGCATACGATGCAAATGCGGACATTTCCTCAAATATGCCCTCGGCAACCTTTGCGGGCACACCGCGACGCACACAGCCTTCCACCACCACGTTGCCGTTTTCGTCGGTGAGACCGTTTATAAAGATAGCACGTTCCTTTTCCATGACGTCATGCTTCTTCTTTGCCATGGCACGACGCACCACATCCGCGCGACCGAAAGAATATCCCGCGAGCGCACGGAACACCTCCATCACCTGTTCCTGATATACGATACAGCCAAAGGTGACCTCCAAGATAGGGCGCAAAAGCGGGTGCGCATATTTAACCGCCGCCGGATGGTGTCGGTTATAGATGTATTTCGGAATAGAGTCCATCGGACCGGGGCGGTACAGCGAAATAACCGCGATCAAATCCTCGAAAGAGGTGGGCTTTAAGTTCATCAGTACCCGTTTTAAACCACCCGACTCCATCTGGAACACGCCGTCGCTTTGTCCTGCTGACAGCATGTCATACACTCGTTTCTCATCAAGCGGAATGGCATCCACCTTGAAATCGGGATGCGTTTTTTGTATCATTTTCTCCGCAGTCGCGATGACAGTCAGGTTGCGCAGCCCCAGAAAATCCATTTTGATGACACCCAGTTCCTCCAAAATGTTCATGGGATATTGGGTGGCAGTAGCATCTTTGTTGAGACATAGCGGCACATAATCACTCACCGGACGCGGCGCAATCACCACGCCTGCCGCGTGGGTGGAAGCATTGCGAGGCATGCCCTCCACCCGCCGTGCCATATTGACAATGCGTGCGACCTGCTCGTCCTCCTCCACTGCCAAGCGAAACTTGTCCGAGCTTTTCAGCGCGCTGTCCAGCGTTACATGCAAGCCAAAGGGGATCATTTTTGCAATGCGGTCAGCCACCGTATACGGCACCGCCATTGCGCGAGCAACGTCCCTCACCGCGGCTTTTGCCGCCATGGTGCCGAAGGTGATGATCTGCGCGACCCTGTCAGCACCGTATTTTGAAATAACATACTCAATGACCTGCTGCCGTTTCTCGGTGCAGAAATCCACGTCAAAGTCAGGCATGCTGACACGCTCGGGATTTAAAAACCGTTCAAACAGCAGATTGTATTTGAGCGGGTCAATGGCAGTGATGCCGACGCAATATGCGCAAAGACTGCCCGCACCCGATCCACGTCCGGGACCTACGGGAATATCATGCGTCTTGGCATAGTTCACATAATCGGCAACAATAAGATAATAGTCGGCATATCCCATTTTGCGGATGACCGACAACTCATATTCCATACGCTCCACCGCATTTTTCGGCGGTGTGGCACCGTATCGACGCAGTAGTCCCTCACGACACAGTTTTTCGAGGTATGCATTACTATCCCCGCCCGGCGCGTCAAATGCAGGAAGTTTCAGTTCGCCAAAGGCAAATTCCAGTTGACAGCAATCGGCAATTTTTTGCGTGTTTTCAATCGCTTCGGGTATATCGGGGAACAGCGCCGCCATTTCCCGCTCACTTTTGAGATAAAACTCATCCGTCTCAAAGCTAAGCGGGGTAGGATCCAGCAATGTTGTACCGGTTTGAATGCACATCAAAAGCCGCTGCATCTCAGCGTCGCCCTTTTCGAGATAATGCACATCGTTGGTCGCAACAAGACCGATACCCGTCTCGCGGGCGAGTTTGATAAGACCCGCGCGCACAGTTTTCTGCTCAGGCAGACCATGGTCCTGTAATTCTAAAAAGAAGTTATCTTTTCCAAACACCGACGCATAGTACGCGGCGGTGGTTTTTGCTTTTTCATAGTCCCCTGCCATAAGTGCGCGCGGAATTTCGCCTGCAAGACAAGCAGACAGCGCGATTAAGCCATCATGGTACTGTTCCAGCAGTGCGTGATCCACGCGAGGACGGCTGTAAAAGCCTTCGGTGAAGGCAAGGGAGACAATTTTGATAAGATTTTGGTACCCCGTCTCATTTTTACAAAGCAGTACAAGATGGCTGCTTTCACTATCGGCACCATGCATCTTGTCAAAGCGGCTGCGTGCCGCTACGTACACCTCACAACCGATGATGGGGTGTATGCCCTCGGCTTTTGCAGCTTTATAAAAATCGACCACGCCGTACATCACGCCGTGGTCGGTGATCGCTACCGCTGTTTGCCCCACCTCTTTTGCACGGCGAATAATCTCCCCGATGCGGCACGCGCCGTCCAGGAGACTGAATTCACTATGCACATGGAGATGTACAAAAGCCATTTGTCTTACCTCTTTTTTATAGATTGTCAGCGGCTTCTAAAAGCCGTTGCAGACGGTGGTTGACCCCACTACGGGAAAGTTTCGGGTCGCAATTCTCACCCAGTTCGCGCAGCGACATATCGGGGTTTTCCACCCGCAGGCGCGCCAACTGCTGCAAACTTTCGGGCAGCTTTGTGAGCATGTCCGCTTCTTCCAAGCGGCGCACCGCATCGATATGTACACCCGCAGCTTTGACCGTTTTGTCAATATTCGCGGTCTCACAATTGGCGGCACGATTGACGTCATTGCGTATACTCTTGAGCACCTTGACGCCCAGCATTTCCAGAGCGGCGCTTTGCGCCCCCATAAGCGTCATGCAATCCGCAATCTGCTCACTTTCTTTCAAATAAATCACATGAGTGCCCTTGCGACAAATATATTTTGCGGAAAAGTCCAGTTCCCGCAAAAGTGCCAGCAGATCCTTACTCAAATTATAGTATGGCATGCTGAATTCCAGATGATACGCATTTTCGGGATTGCTCACCGCGCCGCACACAAGAAATGCACCGCGCAGTAATGCCGCCGCGCAACCGTCACAATCGAGATTTGCTCTGTTCATGCGCACAGTCGCATCATTTGCCGCATGACCGAATCGCTCTAATACCCGATTACGCGCCCAACCCTCGGCGATATCCACGATATAAAAGTCACCGCGGCGCTTGCGGGTCTCAATGGGCGGCGAGGGAACTGAGCAGCATTCATGCACAAGATTGCTGTATAAAGCCGCCACCCCGCCGTGCTCGGTCTGCAAAGAAACCTCCGCACCACAATACGCGTGTGCAAATTCCAGCATGCCGTAGCACTGTGCGGCAAGGCAACATCCTTTTTGCGGGCGGACTGCCGTCAATTCATTTTTTACATCTGCTGAAAAGGACAAAGTCCACCCTCCTTTCTGTGAAATCGCTTATTTTTCAAGTGTAAATCTCACGTTTCTGTCGGTAGAGGAACTGTCCCCGATATAGGCGGTAAATCTGCCGGCTTCACTTGCAAATTCGCCGTCGTAATTTAAGAAACGGAGCATTTCTTCGGTGATTTCAAATTCCACCGTCTTGCTTTCACCTTTTTTGAGCGAAACGCGTTTGAAATCTTTCAGTTCACGGAGAGGACGGGACACACGGGTTGCCTCCATATCCCACAAATAGAGCTGGACGATTTCATCGCCATCAAAGTCGCCGTCGTTCGTCACCGTCAAATCCCCACTCCTCGCGGAGCAGGTTGCGCATATATTTCGGGTCGATGGTCACAGGCACGCCGCCGATGGTGTTAAACGAACTCATCACCAAATGACAGCCTGCGTCCACCGCCGCTTTGGTCATGCGACAGGTGAGCAGGGTGTCTTCACCGTAGCCCTCCTGGTTTCTGCCCCAATGGGCATCGCGGCCGATGTCCACCATTGGGGAGAAGGTGCAGTTCATACCGGTCGCGGTGGCGGCTTTCGCCGTTTCGCGCGCGATCTATTTGACAAAATCGGTGTCAAACGTACCTACTTGCGCCAGCGGCAGCGGATACGCCACCGCAAAACCGCTCACGATATCGCCCATAAAGAGCGGCGGCACTTTGCTGTGCTTCAAATGTTCTTCCTGGATAGCACGGTTTTTCTTCGCGCCGACCTTTGCACTGCTGAGGAGGGTACCTGCGTGCTCGATCACCTCTTTGAGGAACACCTGGTTATCACCGGTTACCATACAATCGACACCGAAGAACGAAATGCTCAGCTGTGTCAATTCGCCCAGTTTTTCCTCTTCGGTCAAACTGTCATAATATTCTTCCAACTATTTTTCAGTCAAAATATATATTCGTTGCCTTACAGCTTTTTAATGTCTCTGTGATTGATAAAAGCATGCATGTTTTGCTCTTTCAAATGTGCCGCCAATTCCTCTGTGAAGGTAACCGAGCGGTGCTTACCACCGGTACAGCCGATGGCAATCACCAACTGGCTTTTGCCCTCGTTGCGATAAAGCGGCAGCATATAATCGATCAGCGAGAACATACGCTTTTCAAATTCTCTGGATTCCTCACACGCGAGAACGTAGTCCCGCACCTCTTTATCCAGTCCTGTTTTATGCTTCAATTCATCCACATAAAACGGATTGGGGAAACAGCGCACATCAAGCATAATGTCCGCCTCGTGGGGAGCGCCGTATTTGAAACCAAAGGACATGCACTGAATAGTCATCGCCGCCTCCGGATGTTCTAAGAACATCTGCACGACCTGCTCTCTGAGCTGCGACGAGGTAAAGTTAGAGGTATCAATGAGATAATCCGCCGCCATTCTGACATGATCAAGCAAGCGCCGTTCTCTGGCAATCGCTTCTCTGACCGAAGCGTCGCCGATGTCAGTGAGCGGATGTCTGCGGCGGGTCTCCTTATATCGACGCATCAGAACCGTATCCTCGCAATCGAGGAACATGATACGGCAGGAGATCTCTCTGGCGCGCATATCCCGCAGACCTTTTTCAAAATCCTCAATACCGGCAGCACCGCGAGAGTCGACAATGAGCGCGACCCGCTGTACCTGCTCCTTAGACTTTGAAAATAGTTCTGCAAACTGCGCCAGCAATATGGGCGGCAGGTTATCCACACAATAGTAGCCGATATCTTCCAGCGCGTCCACCGCTCTGGATTTACCTGCACCCGACATACCGGTAACGATCAAAAACTCCATTTAAAACTCTCCCACAAAGCGTACCTCAGGTTGCATTTCAACACCGGTATCCGCTTGAATTTTTTGTACGACCGCAGCGGATAGTGCCGTAATATCCGCCGCAGTGGCATTTCCCTTGTTGATAACAAAGCCGGCGTGCTTTTCGCTGACGGCAGCACCGCCGATCGAAAAACCTTTGAGTCCGCTTTGTTCAATGAGCGCACCCGCAAAATGACCGGGAGGACGCTTGAAAAAGCTGCCGGCACTTGGATATTCCAGCGGCTGCTTTTCGCGTCTGCGCTCCATCAATTCCTGCATGCGCGCGCGGATAGCATCCGCATCCCCCTTTTTAAGTTGCAGAGTAACCGCTGTAATCACGTCGCCGTTATCCATGAACGCGCTGTGCCGATAGGATAAAGCCATTTCCGCCGCCGACACCGTTTTCACGCTGCCGTCTGCACGAATAACGGTGGCATCCACCACCACATCCGCCATCTGTCCGTCGTATGCGCCCGCGTTCATATACATAGCGCCGCCTACCGTGCCCGGAATGCCGAAAGCAAATTCGAGACCGGCAAGGCTATGCTCCCGCGCAAAGGTGCAAAGCCGCGCAAGCGACATACCCGCATCACAGACAACGGTGGTCTCGCCCTGCAAGAAAACCGCCGCCCGCGCGGGGTCAAAACGCCAGGTGACACCGCGCATGCCTTTATCGCCGACAAGCAAATTAGAACCGTTGCCGATCAAAAAAGCAGGGGTGTCGGTTTCGCGGCACGCAGCAAGCAGCACAGCCGCCGCCGCACCGTTTGGCAGGGTGATCAGCAGATCTGCGGGACCGCCCACCTTGAAGGTGGTGTATGCGGACAAGGGTGCATTTTCCTGCACGTCCCATCCGTTTTCCAATGCCAGTGTTTTGATACGGTCGAGTTTCACTGCCGCCATCCTTTCTTAGGTTACTTTATTCCACCAGGCAAGCCGCGCCGATGACACCGGCGTCATTGCCGAGCTCCGCCACGCACAAAACAGTCTGTTTCTCGCTGTACCGGCTGTAACGCTCCTGCTCAATATATTTCTGCAACGGTTTCAAAAGGGTATCGCCCTCTTTGCAAATACCGCCGCCGATGCACAGCACATCCGGCTGGAAAATGTTGATCATATCCACAAGGCCGACAGCGATGTAGTAGATATAATCATGAACCACCTTGCTGCCGATGATATCGCCGGCACGCATGGCGTCAAACGCGGTACGACCATCTACGTTATCGAGACTGCCCGCGATCTGCCACATTTTGCTTTCTTTATCGGCCTCCATAGCATGGCGGGTCTGGCGAATCAGCGCGGTTGCGGAAGCATACGCCTCCCAGCAGCCCTTTCTGCCGCAGGAGCAAAGCTCGCCGCCAACATTGATGACAGTATGACCCAGCTCGGTGCCCGCGAAGTTCGCGCCGGAAAACACCTTGCCGTCGATGATAACACCGCCGCCGACACCGGTGCCCAGCGTGATGCAAACACAACTGTTAGACCCCTTTGCCGCACCGGCTTTAAACTCGCCCAGTGCCGCCGCGTTGGCATCGTTTTCGATAAACACCTTAACACCGAGTTCTTTTTTCATCATAGCACACATCGGCAGATTGACAAAGCCCAGGTTATTAGAGCGTTCCACAATACCGGTATCCTTATTGCAGGTGCCGGGGCTGCCAACACCCACACCGGCAACATCTGCCATGGTGATGCCGGCATTTTCTACCGCCTGCTTTGCCATTTTTACCATATCCGCCACAATCTCCTCCGAGGGGCGGGGGCAAGCGGTCTTACATTTTGCAGTAGCGACGATTTTGTAGTTATCGTCCACCACGCCCGCAACGATGTTAGTGCCGCCTAGATCAATACCGATTCTGTACATTTTTGTTTCCTCCTAAAATTGTATATACGTTTGTCAAATTTATACCAAACCCGTGTAATCTGTGGGAATATCTTCCTGCATACCCAGATTTTGCATCAACTCATACGCCGCGTTGTATCCCATCTTTTTCTGACGGTTGTTCATCGCGGCAACCTCGATGATAATAGCGAGATTTCGGCCGGGTTTGACAGGGATGGTGACCTTAGGCAGGTTGATGCCGAGAATCTCCATCTGCTCGTTATCCAGACCCATACGGTCGTATGCTTTTTGGTTGTCCCACGGTTCCATCTCAATGACCAGATCGATCTTCTCGGTCAGTTTGACAGCACCCATACCGAAAATGCGACGAGCGTTCACAATGCCCACACCGCGCAGTTCAATAAAGTGACGGATATTTTCGGGCGCAGAGCCAACCAGCGTTTTGGCAGACACCTTTTTGATCTCTACCGCGTCATCCGCGATCAGACGATGACCGCGCTTGACAAGCTCGATAGCGGTCTCACTTTTACCGACACCGCTGTCTCCTACCAACAGAATACCTTCACCATATACTTCCACGAACACGCCATGGTTGGTGATGCGAGGGGCAAGCTGAATATTGAGCAGCGCGATCAAAGCCGCCATAAAGGTAGAGGTACTGTCCCCCGAACGCAGGAGAGGCACGCCATCCCGCTTACAGCATTCGATCAAGGAAGCAGGCGCCTCAAAGTCTCTTGCCAGCACCATTGCGGGCGGGCGGTGAGCGGTCAGATCGCCTATGCGACGCGCCTGTTCATCCGGCGGCAAGGCTTCCAGATAGGTCATCTCACTTTTCCCGAACACCTGAATGCGTTCATTATCAAAGTACTCGTAAAAACCCGCAAGTGCGAGGCCGGGACGGTTGGTATCAGTAGACACCACCGGGCGCAGCTGCTCTGTCGGCGGCATATATATCGTTTCAAGGGACATTTCCGCGATGATCTTTTCCAAAGACACAGAATATTTCGTTGCCATAAGCCTCTCCTTTCCGAAAACACGGTATTTTCGCATACTAGTCGATATACATATATAGTTTATAATATTTCGTGTCATTTTGGAAGAGGTTTTCATAAATTTTTATGTGCTTTTTCCATTTATTTTTAAAAAAATAAAAGTTATCTTGCACCCAATATGAAAATATGCTAAATTGTATGTGAAATTCGATAAAAGAAGGCGCAAATATGAGAAGAGGAAAACTCCCCCGCGCACCGCTCGATATGTGCAACGGTCCGGTCATTCCGCAGATGCTGCGGTTTGCCGTTCCCTTGATGCTCACCGGTGTTTTGCAGCTTTTATATAACGCGGCAGATCTCATTGTGGTTGGTCGTTTTTCAAGTGATCCGAACGCGCTTGCCTCGGTGGGTGCTTGCTCCACCTTGATCAACCTCTTGGTGAACGTATTCATGGGTCTCGCAGTCGGCGCAAACGTGGTCATCGCCCGCGCAATCGGCGCGCACGACGAAAAGCGTGCCTCCAGCGCGGCACATACCGCGCTCACCATCAGCGTGATCATCGGTGTGCTGCTCGGCTCCTGCACCGTGCTGTTCGCGGAGCAATTTTTGCTGTGGATGGGCACGCCTGCCGAGATATTGTCCGGCGCTATCCTCTATCTGCGCATTTTCGCCTGCGGTTTTCCCATTAGCCTTTTGTACAATTTCGGTGCGGCGATCTTACGCGCGTGCGGCGACACCCGCCGTCCCATGTACTTTTTGATGCTGTCCGGCTTGGTAAATGTTCTGTTCAACCTGCTGTTTGTGCTGGTTTTTGGTATGGCCGCGGAGGGCGTTGCGCTCGCCACCGTGATTTCACAGATCATTTCTGCTTTGTTGGTGGTGTTCGCGCTCATTCACATGCAAGGTCCTTGTAAATTGTTTTTCAAACATCTTGGCGTGTGCGTCAAAGACCTGCTGGATATTCTGAAGATCGGCATTCCCGCCGGTATTCAAAGTGCTTGCTTTGGACTTTCCAACGTGTTGATCCAGTCCTCCATCAACTCCTTCGGTCCTATTGCGATTGCAGGCAATACCGCCGCCGGTAATATCGAAGGTTTTGTGTACACCTGTTTTAACGCGATCTCCCAATCCTGCCTCACCTTTGTCGGGCAGAATATGGGCGCGGGAAAACCGCGCCGTATCCCCCGCATCATGGGTGGTGCCGCCGTGCTTTCCACCGTCTTTTCCGTAGCGATGACGGTCATATGCCTTTCTCTGGCACAGCCGCTTTTGTCGCTGTATACCGATAACCCTGATGCCATTCAGCACGGCGTAGAACGCATGTGGCATATCTGCTCCATTTATTTTCTGTGCGCATATATGGAGATCCTATCCAATACGTTGCGCGCCATGGGCGTTTCCATTATGCCGATGGTCACATGTATTATCGGCGTATGCGGATTGCGCATCGTATGGATCTACACCGTATTCGAAAAAATACATACCCCGCCCGTTTTGTATTACAGCTATCCGATCACTTGGGTGATTACCGCCATCGTGCTTGCGATCGCTTTCATCTTCATCTATCACAAGCGGGTGCGGTCTCATTCGACCGAAGCGGAAACCTAAAAAGTACGGCAAACTCTATGTGAGTTTGCCGTACTTTTTTATAAACTGTTCAGATACTGTTCTATGTCCGCAAAATCATCCAGCACGCTGTCTTTTTTGAGGTACAGCGGATGGTGCGGATGTCCTTTTTGCTTGGAACGCGTACCGGCGGTATACCATTTTGCACCGTATTTTTGTCCGATCCCGATCATATCCTGCACGCAAAGCGGCAGATATCGTCTTTTCTCAATCACAGCGCCCCATGCCGCCCATATAGCGGGCGACTCTCCCGCATGGGCGAGCACCCACTCAAACGCGCGCATATTTTCCGCGTGTAAAAACGCATTTTGTTCTTTATCCATATCATCAGGAGAGGTGGCGCGCTGGGCATATACGTTGAACATGATAAACGAATCAAAGCCATTGCCCGCCGCAATACGACTGACACTTTTCAGCGTATTATCCAGATCTCCCGGGCGGGCGGTAGAAGGGTTAACACCGATGCAAATAAGCGGCTTTTTACCCTTTGTGCCGAGAATATAGCGGTATTCCGCATATTTGCACGGCACATACAGCCATTGCTCGTGATCGTAGTCATGTGCGGTTTCCTGCTCCTCTTTCAAAGCGTCCTCAAAGGATATAATTGTAAGCTCTGCGGACGGCGCTGCGGGAATATGCATACTGTCACCTCCGAATTTTCTCTATGATACTATATTTTCGCAGCAAAATCAACATTTTCACAGCAAAGCACTTGACTGTTCCTTAAAAAAGTATATAATAATATAATTAAAAAATAATAATATAATTTTATTTTACAAATAATATGCATAAAAAATATTAATGACGAAGGGGTGAGAGTATGGTTTCCAAAAAAATGTTAGCGCTCGGCAGACGCCGCTCGGTAATCCGCGAAATATTTGAATATGGCAACCGCCGCCGTGCTGAGATTGGCAAGGAGAATGTATTTGATTTCAGCCTCGGCAACCCGAGTGTGCCCGCACCGAATATCGTAACGGAAACGTTGCAGGAGCTGATTGCTCAAACCCCCGCCGAGAACCTGCACGCGTATACCTCCGCTCCGGGCGACATGGGTGTGCGCCAAGCAATCGCGACGTATGTGCATAACACCTTCGGCTTTACTGCAGATGCCGCGCACATCTATATGACAGCAGGTGCCGCCGCATCTCTCACCATCACCCTGACAGCACTTGTGGAAAACGGCGATGAGGTCATCGTGTTTGCACCTTTTTTCCCCGAATACCGTGTGTTTGTGGAAAAGGCGGGTGCGAAATTCGTGTCAGTCAAAAGCAGAGAGGGCGATTTCCAGATTGATGAAAATGCCCTTGCTGCCGCCATCACCCCACACACAAAAGCGGTCATCGTTAACTCTCCCAATAATCCCACCGGTGCGGTGCTGACCGAGCAAAGCATTGAAGCACTCGCTGCTATTCTCAATGAAAAGGCGGCAGCATACGGACACCCGATCTATCTTATTGCGGATGAGCCGTACAGAGAACTTGTGTATAACGATGCCCCTGTTCCCTATCTGCCGCTTTACTACCACGACACAGTGGTTTGCTACTCGTTCAGCAAATCGCTGTCCTTGCCCGGTGAACGCATCGGCTATATCCTTGTATCCCCAAAAGCGACCGACGCTAATATGGTGTTTGACGCGGTGTGCGGTGCAGGCAGAGCACTCGGCTTTGTGTGCGCGCCCAGCCTTTTCCAACAACTGGTCAAAAAATGTCTCGGCAAAACTGCCGATATTGCCGTGTATGATGAAAACAGACGGCTGTTATACGATGCGCTGACACAGTATGGCTTTGAAGCAGTTTATCCTGACGGTGCTTTCTATCTGTTTGTGAAATCCCCCGAACCGGATGCAAACGCGTTTTGTGAAAAGGCAAAGGCACACGAGCTTTTATTGGTGCCAAGTGACGATTTTGGTTATCCCGGATACGTTCGTATCGCCTACTGTGTCACCACCGAGCAGATCCGTCGTTCGCTGCCTGCTTTTGAAAATCTAGCACGGCAATACAAAGGAGATT
Source organism: Acutalibacteraceae bacterium (assembly GCA_045638005.1). Classification (GTDB taxonomy): domain Bacteria; phylum Bacillota; class Clostridia; order Oscillospirales; family Acutalibacteraceae; genus URNF01. The sequence continues at coordinate 68,490 of JAZUAN010000053.1, forward strand.
GATTATGGACAAGTTACAAGAAGCCAGAAAAATCATCAATGAAGTGGATAGTGAGATGTCCGCTCTTTTTGTGCGCCGCATGCAAGCGGCGCAGATGGTTGCAGAATATAAGCAGGAACACGGTATGCCGATCTTAGATGCCAAGCGTGAAGATGAGGTCATTGCAAACGGCGCTAACCGTGTAGAGGATGACGAGCTGCGTGGGTATTACACCGATTTTCTGCGGGATACCATGGCGATCTCCCGCCGTTATCAGCAAAAGCTTATCCACGGTATGCGGGTCGCTTTCAGCGGTGTAGAGGGTGCGTTTGCACATATCGCCGCAGATAAACTGTTTCCCGAAGCCGAAAAGATCGCCTATCACGATTTCAAAGACGCGTATGATGCGGTGGTGAATGGTGAAAGTGATGTTGCGGTATTACCGTTAGAAAACAGCTACGCGGGCGAGGTGGGACAGGTTACCGATCTTTTATTCTCCGGCCCCCTGTTTGTCAACGGCACCTTAGCACTTGCGGTCACCCACGACCTGCTTGCGGTGAAAGGTGCCGCACTCGATCAGATCAAAACGGTGGTAAGCCATCCGCAAGCACTCTCCCAATGCGACAAATTCATCAAAGATCACGGCTTTGCGCAGACCCCCTTTGATAATACGGCGGTTGCGGCGAAATACGTCGCAGAGTTGAATGATCCCACCGTTGCAGCGATTGCGAGCGGTGAAAGTGCCACGCGCTACGGTCTCAACATTTTAGCGGAAGGTGTCAACCAATCGCAGGTGAACACTACCCGCTTTGCAGTGCTGTCCCGCTCGGAAAACCGTAATGTGAGTAAAGCACCCGGCGCGCATTTCGTGTTGATGTTCACGGTGCGCAACGAAGCGGGTTCGCTCGCCCGCGCGCTCAACATCATCGGCGCGCATGGCTTTAACATGCGCACCCTGCGCAGCCGTCCCATGAAAGAGCTTTTATGGCAGTATTACTTCTACGTGGAAGCGGAAGGCGATATCCACGGCTACGAGGGCAAATGCATGCTGGAAGAACTCGCAGTTTGCTGTGATAAGATCAAGGTGGTCGGCTCGTTCACCTGAAAACAGCAAATTTCAAGGAGTGAGAGATAATGGAAATACCCGTAGAACTCGGTAAAAACAGTTATACCGTCACGGTACAACGCGGCGCCCTCGCGCACGCCGATAAATACATGAACCTCGACCGCAAGGTGCTCATTGTCACCGATAGCGGCGTGCCCGCACAGTATGCCAAAACGGTTGCCGCCTGCTGCAAAGCGCCTACCATCGTCACCATCCCCGAGGGCGAAGGCAGTAAAAACATCCGTCAGTTTGAACAACTGTGCAGAGAAATGCTCAAAGGTGGCTTCACCCGATCTGATTGTGTGATCGCAGTCGGCGGCGGTGTGGTCGGCGACCTCGCCGGCTTTGCCGCGGCATCGTTTATGCGCGGTATTGATTTTTATAACATCCCCACCACCGTTTTGTCGCAGGTGGACTCCTCCATCGGCGGTAAGGTGGCAATTGATCTCGATAACATCAAAAACTGTGTCGGCGCATTCCATCAACCGAAAGCCGTACTCATTGATCCTGATGTACTGGGCACCCTCCCCGCCCGCCAGATCGCAAACGGTCTTTCGGAGGCGGTGAAGATGGCAATCAATTTTGATGAAAAATTGTTTGAGCGGTTTGAGACGGAAGACGTGTTTACACATATTGACGAGATCATTGCCGCATCGCTGCGCATCAAAGCGGCTGTTGTCAAAGCAGACGAAAAGGAAACGGGCCTGCGCCGCGTGCTCAACTTTGGGCACACCATCGGTCACGGCATTGAAACCGCGGCAGGGCTGAACACGCTGTATCACGGCGAGTGCGTTGCGCTCGGCATGCTGCCGATGTGTTCTGATACACTTCGCCCCCGCGTAAAAGCAGTGCTTGAAAAACTCGGACTGCCCACCGCGTGTGACGTAGATCCGGACGCTGTATGGGAAGCGTTATCCCACGATAAAAAACTGTCGGGGGATACCATCACGGTCATTTATGCCGAAAAAGCGGGCGGCTTTGAAATGCGCCCCATGCCTTTGGCAGATTTCAAAGAAACGGTTTACGCAACCTTGAAAAAATAAGGATGGATGCGACTATGAAAAACACCTTTGGACAACATCTTTCGGTCACCCTGTTTGGTGAGAGCCACGGCGCCGCTATCGGTGCCGTGTTAGACGGACTTTGCCCCGGTTTGACCATAAATGAAGAGAATATTCGCCGCATGCTGTCTCTGCGTCAGCCGGGCGGTCAGATTTCCACCGCGCGCAACGAAAAAGACGCGCTTGAAATCGCCAGCGGTGTTCAAAACGGTGTTGCCACCGGCACCCCGCTGACCATCCTCATCCGCAACAATGATACGAAAAGCGACGATTATGCCGCGATGCAGGCGCTCATGCGCCCTGCACATGCCGACTACCCCGCCATGTGCAAATATCACGGCTTTCAGGATACCCGCGGCGGCGGACATTTCTCCGGTCGCATCACCGCCGCGTTGGTAGCAGCGGGCGCCATCTGTCACAGCGCTTTGATGGACAAGGGTGTTTATATCGGCACCCATATCTCCCGCTGTGCAGGGATTGACGATCGCCCGTTTGGTGATGTGCAAACGGATATCGGTTGCCTTTCGCACGCGCTGTTCCCCGTGCTGGATACCGCAGCAGGTGAGAAGATGCAACAAGCAATTCTCGCCGCAAAGGCTGACCTTGACAGTGTCGGCGGCATTTTGGAGACCGCTGTCATCGGCTTACCCGCAGGTGTGGGCGAGCCGTGGTTTGATACCTTTGAAAGCATGCTCGCACATATTCTGTTTTCGGTTCCCGCTGTCAAGGGCGTGGAATTCGGTGACGGTTTCAAACTCGCTGATATGCGCGGCAGTGAATCAAACGACGCTATGCAGTACGAAAACGGCAAGGTGGTCACTACCACCAACCACCAAGGCGGTATTGGCGGCGGTATCACCAACGGCATGCCGATTATCTTCCGCTGTGCCGTAAAGCCCACCCCCTCTATCGCGAAAGCGCAGCAAACGGTGGATATTATCAACGAAGAAAACGCCTCCTTTGAGATCAAAGGGCGGCATGATCCCGCCATTGTGCACCGTGCACGTATCGTGATTGACGCTGTGACCGCCATTGCAGTATACGATATGCTGGCGGGTCGCTTTGGCACAGATTTTTTCGCAAAGGATGAATAAGCCTATGCAGTACGGTTGTATCGGAGAGCATCTCACCCACAGTTTTTCCAAAGAAATTCACGCGGCACTTGCCGATTACCAATATGAACTGAAAGAGATCCCAATGGGCGATCTGCCCGACTTTATGATCGCCAGAGATTTCAAAGCGATCAACGTCACCATTCCCTACAAGCAGGATGTCATCCCGTTTTTAAAAGAGGTGAACGATACCGCCTCCATGATCGGTGCTGTGAACACCATTGTGAATAAAAACGGAGAGCTCTACGGCTACAACACCGATTTCGGCGGCTTGTCCGCGCTTATCAAACGAGCAAAAATCGATCTCTTCGGCAAAAAGGTGCTGATCCTCGGCACCGGCGGCACCTCCAACACCGCTATGGCGGTTGCAAAACACATGGGCGCTGCATCCGTATTCAAGGTCAGCCGCAACGAAAAGCCCGGTGCTTTGACCTACGATGCGGTCAAAGCCTACCATACAGACGCGGATATCCTCATCAACACCACCCCCTGCGGTATGTTTTCGAGAGAACAGGGCATGCCGATCGATCCTGCACTTTTCCCCAACCTTTCGGGGGTTGTGGATGCGATTTATAATCCCCTGCGCACCGAATTTGTACTGAAAGCGCACGCACTCGGCGTGCCTGCCGTCGGCGGACTGTACATGCTGGTGATGCAGGCGGTGTTGGCATCCGAGATTTTCATTGATGCCAAATACTCCCACGATATTGCCGAAAAGGTATACCGCAAGGTGAAAGCAGGTAAAGAAAACATCGTGCTCACCGGCATGCCCGCAAGCGGTAAATCCACGGTGGGTAAATTGCTCGCTGAAAAGCTGGGCAGACCGTTTATCGACACCGACGAGGAGATCGAAAAGCAAGTTGGTGCTACCCCATCGCAAATTTTTGCGACCCAGGGAGAGGCCGCATTCAGAGATATCGAAACCGCGGTCATCAAAAAACTGGCATCTGAAAACGGTGCGGTCATCGCCACCGGCGGCGGCGCGATATTGCGTCCCGAGAATGTGGATGCGTTGCGTATGAACGGGCGGCTGTTCTTTATAAACCGTCCGGTGGAACAACTTATCCCCACCGCCGACCGTCCTACAGCTTCCACAAGAGATGCTATCTTAAAACGCTTTTCTGAACGATTTGCGACCTATCTTTCCACCGCTGACGTCGCCATTCCCGGCGACGGTACACCAAGCGAGGTGGCGGCGTTGGTCGAAAGGAGTTTTTTTGAATGAAAATTCTGGTCATCAACGGACCTAATCTCAATATGTTAGGTATCCGCGAGCCGCATTTGTACGGCAGCGGTACTTATGCTGCGCTTTGTGATAAGATCACCGCTTTTTGCGCCGAAAAAGGTATGGAGGTCGATTTTTACCAATCCAACCACGAGGGTGCGCTTGTAGATCGTATTCAAGCGGCTTTCGCTGATGGCACTAACGGTATCGTTATCAACCCGGGCGCATATACCCACACCAGCATTGCCCTTTTGGACGCTGTCAAGGCGGTAGGTATCCCCACGGTGGAGGTGCATATTTCCAAGGTGGAGGAACGCGAGGATTTCCGACAGATAAGCTATATCCGCGCCGCTTGCATCGCCACCATTACAGGGAAAGGCTTTGACGGATATTTGGAAGCTATACATGTTTTAACGGAGAAAACCACATCATGAATGTTACCATACGCCCCGGGCGTGCTGTCGGCACCGTCGCAGCGCCTCCCTCAAAAAGCATGGCGCACCGCTTGCTCATCTGCGCCGGTTTGTCAGAAGGGGTCAGCCGCATTTCGGGTATTGAATTGAATGAAGATATCGCCGCCACTATTGACTGCCTCAAAGCACTTGGTGCCACCTGCACCGTAAGCGGCGACACCGTCACGGTGCGTGGTGCCAACCCTCGCACGGCGGCACCAAAAGAAATCCTGTGTTGCAGAGAAAGCGGCAGCACACTACGGTTTTTCCTGCCGCTCGCTTTATTATCTGAAAATACAATCGCATTCACCGGCTCCGAAAAGCTGTTATCCCGCCCGCTTCACGTGTATAAAGCCTTGTGCGCTGACCGCGGATTGGGATTTAACCAAGCCGCAAAAGAAGTCTGCGTGAAAGGCGCTTTAACAGCGGGAGAATTCACCATCCCCGGCAACATCAGCAGCCAGTTTATCACCGGTCTTTTGTTTGCGTTGCCGATGCTCGCAGGTGACAGCTTTATCCGCATTTTGCCACCCATTGAAAGCCTTTCTTATATACACCTCACTTTGCAGGCGCTCGCCGCTTTCGGCATCCGCGTCCATTGGCAGGATGAGACCACCTTATTCATCGCAGGCAAGCAACAATACATCGCACGCGATATGGCGGTGGAGGGGGATTATTCGGGTGCTGCATTTTTGGAAGCGTTCAATGTGCTGGGCGGCGAGGTGAAGGTCACCGGTCTCTCCCCCGACAGTTTGCAGGGGGACCGCGTGTATTTCGACTGCTTTGAGCGTCTTGCAAGCGGAAAACCGACCATCGACATCGCCGACTGCCCCGATCTCGGCCCTATCCTGTTTGCGGTAGCGGCGGCGAAAAACGGTGGTGTGTTTACCGGTACCAAGCGTCTCAAAATCAAGGAAAGCGACCGCGCCGCCGCTATGGCGGAAGAACTTGCCAAATTCGGCGCCACCGTCATGGTGCAAGAAAATACGGTCACGGTGGAGAAAACGGCATTTTACGCCCCCAAAACGCCGCTTTACGGACATAACGATCACCGTATCGTGATGTCTTTGGCGGTGCTTTGCACCCTTGTCGGCGGCAGCATTGAGGGAGCTGAGGCGGTACGCAAAAGTTTCCCCGATTTTTTTGAAAAAATAGAAACACTCGGCATGGAGGTGATCCGCGATGAAATTGAATAAAGATATCCGTGTACTCATTGTGGGGCTCGGTCTCATCGGCGGTAGTTACGCCAAAGCGCTGACAAAACGCGGTTTTCGTGTCTGGGCCATTACCAAAGACCAATCTTCCATCAACTACGCCATCGGTAACGGCTTCATCGAAACGGGCAGTACCACCGTTGACCCCACATTAGTCGAGCAAGCGAACCTTATCGTATTTGCATTATATCCGCAGGTGTTTATCGACTGGATAAAAGAATACCAACATCTGTTTTCGCCAAATACGATACTCACCGACGTAACGGGTGTCAAACGCTCCGTGGTATACGAAATACAAAGCATATTGCGTCCTGACGTGGAATTTATCGCCGCGCACCCGATGGCGGGTAAAGAAGTATGCGGCGTACAAAACAGCGACGAAAAAATTTTTGAAAAAGCCAATTATATCGTCACCCCTACCGATAAAAACACCGACGAAGCTATCGCGTTTTGCGAACAACTGGGTTGGGCGTTGGGGTTTGCAAACGTATCCCGCTTGTCCCCTGAAGAGCACGATGATATGATCGGTTTTTTGTCACAGCTGACCCACTGTATCGCGGTGTCGCTGATGAACTGTAACGATACCCCCGGTATGGAAGCATATACCGGCGACTCATTCCGCGATCTGACACGCATCGCGCGTATCAACGATCAAATGTGGTCTGAGCTGTTTATACGCAACCGTGAAATGTTATTAAAGCACATGGATGCATTCAGCGAGACCTTTGATGCGTTCCGCGAAATGCTCAAAAACAACGATGTAGAAGGTATGCGCACCGCTATGCGGTATTCGACAGAGCGACGTGCATTATTCGATAAAAAGTGAACTGTCCCTCGAAAGGAGAACCCCAAAATGAACATGCAATTTATCGGCAAGCTGCCCATTCCCCAGGAAATAAAGGCGCAATATCCCTTGGGCGAAGAGGTAGCAGAGATCAAAGTACAGCGCGATAAAGAGATCGCCCGCGTCTTTGCAGGCGAAGACGACCGCATGGTACTGGTCATCGGCCCCTGCTCAGCTGACCGCGAGGATGCTGTGCTGGAATATATCGGCAAACTGCGCGGGGTACAGGATAAGGTCAAGGACAAACTCATCATCATCCCCCGCATCTACACCAACAAACCGCGCACCACCGGTGCCGGTTACAAAGGCATGCTGCACTATCCCGATCCGGGTGAAAAACCCAATCTCATCAAGGGCGTTATCGCCATCCGTAAGCTGCACATGAAGGCGCTGTCTGAATACGGACTGAGCAGCGCAGATGAGATGCTGTATCCCGAAAACCACCGCTATCTCAACGATCTGCTGTCTTACGTTGCGGTGGGTGCGCGTTCGGTAGAAAACCAACAGCACCGTCTGACCGCGAGTGGTCTTGCCATTCCGGTTGGTATGAAAAACCCCACCAGCGGTGATTTATCTGTTATGATGAATGCCATCTATGCGGGTCAGCATTCTCATACCTTCTGCTACCGCAACTGGGAGGTCAAAAGTCAGGGAAATCCGTATACTCACGCGATCTTACGCGGATATGTGGATGAAGAAGGTAAAGCGTATCCAAATTATCATTATGAAGATTTGGTGCGGCTTTGCAACCTGTACGCCGAATCGGGATTACAAAATCCCGGCGTTATCGTGGACACCAACCACTCCAATTCCGGTAAAAAATATTTGGAACAGGTGCGCATCACCAAAGAGGTGCTGCATAGTTGCCGTTACAATCCGGAAGTGCGCCGCTTAGTCAAAGGCTTCATGATCGAAAGCTATCTTGTGGACGGCGCGCAATCGGTGGACGGCGATGTATACGGTCAGTCCATCACAGACCCTTGCATCGGTTGGGAGAAAACCGAACGCCTCATCCTCGACATTGCAGATGTATTATAACCAAAACACGCACAAAGACCACCGGTAAATTCACCGGTGGTCTTTTAATTTTTCACCCCCCGTCCCATGGTTGCATAGTATGAGAAGGGCGCGATAAAACGCCTATAAGAACAGCATCCGCGGAGGTGAAATATCATGTGTAACGGATTTTTGTTCGTCATCGCTGCCTGGTTGATCCTGTGCAACCGCGACAATGACGAGTATGAATGCAATCACAACCATTCGGGCTGCGGTAACTGGAATTGCAACAATAATTGGAATTACAGCCGCAACAACGGTTGTCGTTGCAACAATGGTTGCGAGGTCGCCGAAAACGATAACGATGACTGCAACCGCGTGCGCGTCGTGCGCAACAACTGCAACTGCCAGTAAACGTAAAAACTCCCGCCTTTTGCGATCGCAAAGGACGGGAGTTTATATTTTGTTACAGCACGCAGCTTAAAAATTCTTTGGTGCGTTCTTCTTTTGGGTTATTGAATATCTCGTCGGGTGTGCCTTCCTCGCAGATCACACCGTCCGACATAAAGATCACGCGATCCGCAACATCACGAGCAAAGCCCATTTCGTGGGT
>JAZUAN010000054.1:0-1784 GCA_045638005.1 Acutalibacteraceae bacterium
AACAGCTGTCCACAAAGAACCAAACATAAGTAGCAGGAGTGCGGCGCACAACGCCGCACTCCTTTTCATCCATACCCTCATAACCGTACACTCCGCAAAAGCGCTATCGTCGCGGTAACGGTTTCGGCTGTGCCGGTTCCCAGAAATGTATCGCCCCAGGTGTACCACGTCCCCAACAGAATGGCAATCGACACCGTGACCGCCATAGAAATGAGCTGGCGGCTGTGGTCACCGCCGTCATTACGGGTGCGCAGAAAGCCCAACAGGTTAAACAGAAACACCACCCCCACTATGGTGATCAGGATGGGTACCACCACGGTGTCCAGCACCGTCTTGATCCCGGCCAGCAGCTCCGTTTTAGCATCCTGCAAGCCCTCGATCACATCCGCCGAGGCGGTGTTACACAGCATAAGTGTTAGGATGAATTGTCAAACTAAGTGCAACAGTTTTTGAGAGAAGATTCAAACAAATCCACCGGTTTTTGAAAACCTAAAACTTTTTTGGGCCTGGCGTTGATCAACGCCAGGTTCTTTTTTAGTGTTGCAGGACTCACTCGAGATAAATTTCGGCCTTTTGGGTAAAACTCACGAAGCAGGCCATTCAAATTTTCATTCGTTCCCTTTTGCCAAGCGCAATATGGATCAGCAAAATATACGTTGCAGCCGAGCTGTTCCTCAATCATCTGCCAATTGGCAAATTCGGTGCCACGGTCACAAGTAATGGTCTTAACCGCTTCATTTGGAAACTCCGACAAAGCTGCAATAATCGCTTTCGCCATCGTGTCCGCTTGCCGATTGGGCATCTTAATCGCTATGTAATATCGTGTTTTCCGTTCTGCTAACGTGGCAAAGCAAACCTTGGATTTCCCCCTGCCGGACACAACGGTATCTGCCTCCCAATGACCAAACTCTTGCCGCTTGTATACCGACTTGTCCCGCTTTCTAATCGATTTGCCAAGGTTGAACTTGCCTCGTGTTTCCTTTTTTCCATGGCTTTTCCCTTTGCGACGGAGCACTTTCAAATTCACATCGATATACCTTTCATATATCCAGCGGTAAATTGTTCGTACAGAGGGCATATCCAGCTCACAAGGTGTATTGGCGATTTGTTCTGGAGACCAAGTGAGTAACAGTTTCTCTTTGATGTACTCCAATTTTTCAGGGTCTTGGAACATTCCTCGATGACAGAAATGGCGACGGAGCAAATATTTCTTTTGGGCTGTATGTGGGTAATAGGCTGGTTTAACATTCATAAAACTACGATTTCGCCGGATTTCTCTGGAAATTGTACTGACATTTCGCCCCAGCAGTTCCGCTATCTTTCGGTAACTGTACCCTTTATTGTAATATTCTCGTAGACAACAACGATCTTCTATGGTAAGATGGTGGTAGTTCATACGGATCTCCTCTCGTGGTTTATGGTGTGGTAACTTTATTCTACCAGAGATTCGTATGAACTTCTATTTTTTATTTCCCTAAAGTGTTGCACTTGATAGTATAACTCACCGTCAATAGAAACTGCGCGAAATTTCTCGTGCTTTTTTGCACGTCGGACACACAAAACCGCATTTCCCCATTGACAGCCGCGTAAAATTGCGGTATCATGATTACTGCCATGCCGCTGTGGTGGAATTGGCAGACACAAGGGACTTAAAATCCCTCGGTAGCAATACCGTACCGGTTCAAGCCCGGTCAGCGGCACCAGAAAAACTCCAAGTCTCTGACTTGGAGTTTTTTCAGTTATATTCGCCTTCGGCGAGTTATATTGCTTCGCAGTGATATTTG
>JAZUAN010000055.1:0-19112 GCA_045638005.1 Acutalibacteraceae bacterium
CTATATTGTCAATGTTTTGCTACCCTACAATTACATGTTCCTGATGGCAGGCGATGGCACGCCCTATGATATCCTGTACAATTTGGTGGGCGGAAGCCCGGTGCTGTATCCAATCTTGGTGGTGGCACTGTTCGTAGCCTATATTATCGTGTATTATAGCGCTTTTTTCGCGCTGACAAGCAAGAAGAAGCAACTGATAACTGCATAAGCAAAACGAAGATGCAAATGCATCGGCGGTTTTCTTTATACATTATAACATATCTGACAAGGCCGCGAATTGTGCGAGGGTCAGCTGCTCCGCTCTTGCGGTGGCGGGGATATCGCACGCTGCCATTGCCGCGAGGGTCTGCTCCTTTGTATACCCCGCCGCTGCCAGGGTATTGGGCAGGGTCTTGCGCCGCTGATTGAAAGCCGCACGGATAAGGGTAAACAGTTTTTTCTCGTCTTTCACCTCTACCGGTGGCTGTTTTCTGAGTTCTAAGCGGATAACCGCGCTATCCACGTTGGGAGCGGGCATAAAGCTGCCGCGCGACACTTGGAAGAGGGTTTTCGGCGCGGCATAGTACTGCACCGCAAGCGATACCGCACCGCACTCTCTGGTGCCGGGGGCGGCGCAAAGGCGGGCGGCTGCCTCTTTTTGCACCATGACGGTGATATCCTCAATCGGCAGTCTGCTCTCTAACAGCAGCATCAAGATGGGTGACGTGATATAGTACGGCAGGTTAGCGCACACATGCACCGGCATGTCGCCGAACTCCTCTTTGAGCAAGGCGTGCAGATCGGTTTTCATCACATCTCCCCACACGATTTTGATATTATCGTGCGCGGCAAGGGTTTCTTTGAGAACCGGCGGCAGACGGTCGTCAAGCTCGATGGCGACCACTTTTTTAGCGGTTTTCGCAAGTTCATTGGTCAGCACGCCGAAACCGGGGCCAATCTCTAAAACACCGCTTGTGCTGTCAGCACCGCACGCGTTCGCCATGCGAGGACAAACAGACGGATTGATGAGAAAGTTTTGTCCCAGTTTTTTGGAAAACTGAAAGCCGTGCCGGCTTAACAGCTCTTTTATATACGAAATATCGGTCAGTTGCGGCATCAGTGCAGTTTCCTTCCTCTGTTCATTTTGCGGCGATGACGGCGCGCGCCCATCACGGCAACCGCGATATACCCGCCGATCAACAGCACCAATACACCGACCACCAACCAAAACCAACCGGAGGTGAACACACCGCCGACGGCGGATAAGGCGGAAAGCAATACGTTTTTCTGCAAGCTTTCGGCGGCAACCAGTTCCATTTCGCCGATCTTTTCGTCCACGTTCACGATAAGCTCTACCTTGCCGTACACCGTGCCGGCGGTGATGGGTGCTGCCACCTCGGTTTCGTAGGTGGTGACCTTTTTGATGATTTCTTCCGGCTTTACATCGTTATATACCACGGTGGAAAAGGCGGCTTTTGGTACCAAATTGACCGCGTCTCTGCCCCACACGTGTTTGACTTTGACACTACCCAAAATTTCGCTGTCGGTCAGCAGGGTTTTATAAGTGAAATTGCGGAACGCCCAACGGAAAAGTGCTATGGAATCGGTATAGTGTAAGCCGGTTGCACCGCTCTCGCTTTTTGAGGGGCAGCCGAGCACAATAACCATGTAGTCATAGCCGCTGTCGCTTGCCACCGACGCAAGTCCCCAACCCTCATGCTCTGACAGACCGGTGCGGCCGAATTTTAAAGGGGTGTACCGATGGGGGCTGGACGAGCGAAGCATATCCACGCGGTTGACAACTGTGTAGCCTTCCCCACCGGAAAGCGGCTGCACCGCATATTGCACCTGCGAGATCATGGTCTCAAACTCAGGGAAGGACATGGCGTATCGCAGAATGCGATGCACGTCCCGCACGGTGGTATATTGGCTGAGCGAGTCTAAACCGGTCACGTTGGCAAAATGCGTCTGCTCACAACCGATCTCCTTTGCCAGCGCGTTCATGCCCTTGACAAATTCGTTCACGCCACCGCTGATAGTATACGCAAGGGTGGTAGCGGCATCACTGGCGGTCTGGATAAGTGAAACGGTCAGCAGATCGCGCAACTTCCAGGTTTCACCAAATTCCATGCCAATAGCGGTAACGCCGGTGCCGGCAACATGGGCATTAAACATTTCAAGCGTATATGTTCCGGTGGTGGTATCGAGATTAAGGTTTTTCTCCTTAATCTGCTTTAACGCATACGCGCCCGCCATCAACCGCACCAAAGCTGCGGGAGCATGCACGCCGTCTGCGTCCTTTTCGTACAGGTAAACATCCTGTTCGAGACTACCGCCAAGGAAAATGACCGCCGCTGCGGAGGAATGCAGCTGTATGTCATCCGGCAGGGTGTAGGCGTGCGCGGCGGGGGCAAACGCCACCGTCATACCGCACAGCAGTATCACGCTGAGTATTACGCAAAAAAATCTTTTGAAAAACATAGACAATCTCCGTTATTTTGATATAATAGATGTACAAAAAATCTGTTCAAACCTATCTTACCATATATTTTAGCATTTGTGCATACCTTTTTGAACTTTTTTTGGAGGAAATTCCAGTATGATCTACATCACCGGCGATATGCACGGAGACAGCGCCCGCTTTGATGACCGTGCGCTCAAAAAACTGAAAAAGCATGACACCCTTTTTGTGTGCGGCGATTTCGGTTTTATCTGGAACGGCAGCGAAGCGGAGCAAAAACTGCTCAAAAAGCTGGGCAAGAAAAAATATACCATCGCATTTTTGGATGGCAGACACGAGAACTATGATCTGTTGGGTGACTATCCTTGCGCGGAATGGAAGGGCGGCAAGGTACAGGTCATTTCCGGTAATCTTATTCACCTGCTGCGCGGTGAGATCTATAAAGTAGAGGGTAAGACCTTTTTCGCCTTTGGCGGAGGAGAAAGTCCCGACCACGACATCCGCGCGGGCGCGGGCACCTTTTTCGAGGCTCAAACCCCCACCCCTGCACAGCTTAAAAACGCGGAGGAAAATCTCGCAAAACACGAAAACCGTGTGGATTACATACTCACCCACGAGCCATCCGGCAAAGCAAACGGCTTTTTCTCGGTAGATACCCCCTCAAACGGTATCAATCTGTTGTTTAACCGCTTTGAGGAGGCGATTTCTTTCACGCGTTGGTATTTCGGCTGTCTGCATATCGACCGCCACATCAGCGCACGGCACCGCGCGGTGTTTCAGCATATCCTGCCGGTAGAGGAACTGTGGCAGGTTCGAAAAGGAAAGCATTTTAAAAAAGCCTAAGAAAAAGCGCCCTGATTTTCATCAGGGCGCTTCCCCCATATATGCTGCGGCTCGGTATGCGCAGTGGAGAGAGACACCACGCATCCAGCCGACGGCCGCAAAAGTGTTGGTATCTTGACCAACACTATTAAGATGCCAAAAAATCTAAAAAATCCAACACTATTGTGCTATAAAAATAATAGTATTGTGATATTTGCAAAAAAGTTAGCCGCGCACAGCCATTTCTGTGCGCGGCGGAATTTTAATATATCCGAATATTCGATACGTATACTACTTGAAAGCTATACCTCCGTTTTTCACAGATGTGTAGGCGTACTAATCGAAATTCTTACAATGCCCCTTTTGGGGATCACAAAATTTTAGGGTTACAAGTACTTAGTACATTGGATTCACCATTTCATCAAATTTTCTTTGATACAAAGATGTCAGCCCATTGGACTCGCTCCTCTCTACAATTTCTGATTGAAGTCCGGTGGAGTATCCCTCATAAGCATTACTCCTTTTTCAGATTTCTCTCTTCTTTTCATCTACACTATATCATCTAAACGGTGGCTCTGTCTATCCGCAAAGTGCCTAAAATTCACACAAAAATTTCTGCTTGCCAACAAGCCGCATACATGATATACTAATACTGTTGGGCGGGTTATCTAACGATAACCCGCCCAACTTTTTTATGTGTTCTTTTCTATTACCGAAGCGCACAGCCGTGCGAGATCTTCCAGTGTTTTAATCGTGCCTGCGGCGGTGCGCAGCTCAGCGGCACCATTCAGCCCGCGCATATACCATGCCGCGTGCTTTCGCGCTTCCAGCAACGCGACCTTTTCGCCTTTATACTTCACCGCTAATTCGGTCTGCCTGTACAGCACGGTCATGCGGCGAGAAAGCGGCGGTGGCGGCAGCAGCCTGCCCTCTCCCAAAAGCGCGTTAATCTCGGTGAATATCCAAGGTGCACCAAGAGCACCCCTGCCCACCATAACCAAATCACAATCGGTTTGTTCGTACATAGCGGCCGCGTCCTGCGCCGTATAAATATCGCCGTTGGCGATCACCGGCACGCTCACCGCCTGCTTTACACGGCGGATACAGTCTCTGTCCACCGGCGGCGCATACATCTGGTCACGAGTGCGCCCATGTACCGTGATCGCCTTAGCGCCGCCCGCCTCACAGGCGCGCGCCACTTCAACGGCGACGTCATCACCCTTATCGTACCCTTTGCGAATCTTGGCGGTGACCGGTATCGGCACCGCGTCACTGACTGCGCGCACAATGCGCTCGCACAACTGCGGCTCTTTTAAAAGCGCGCTGCCGCAATGATTGCCAGCGATTTTGGGTGCAGGGCAGCCGAAATTGATATCGATGATGTCGGGTTTATATTCCAAGGTCAGTTTGGCGGCTTTTGCCATAATATCGGGGTCATCCCCAAACAACTGCACGGCGGCAGGATGGGTTTGCTCGTCTATGACCAGCAATTCCTTGCTTTTCCGATCGCCGTAGCAAAGCCCCTTGCAGCTAACCATCTCGCCCACGGTGTATGCGGCACCAAAGTCTACGCATATCTGCCGAAAGGCGCGGTCTGCCACCCCCGCCATGGGGGCGAGTGCCGCAAAGCCTTTAATTTCTACATTTCCGATAAACATACTTCAAAATCCTTTATTTGGTAGGCGGTGCATCTTTGTAAAATTCGCCTGCGGTCATACCGCCTGCACGCGCCGAAAGCAATTCCGGCACCGTGACAAAGGTGTAGCCTTCTTTTTTGAGGCGCAGGATCATTTCCTTTGCGGCATCCACCGACGCGCGGTGAATGTCGTGCAGCAGCACGATGGAACCATCGGTAATGCCACCCTCGCCAAACGCTCTTTTCAGGATCTTATCCTTGTCTTTCAGTTCCCAATCGCGGGTATCCACACTCCAATGAATGATGGGCATCTGTGCGTTTTTTGCGGCTTTTTTGACGGTTGCGTTATTGTTGCCGCCGGGGCAGCGCATCACCACCGCGTTATGTCCCACAGCCTTGCGGATAACCGCATTGCATTTTTCCAGTTCCCCCGCCACCTTCGAAGCAGATAACTTGGAGAGATTGGTATGCGAGTAGCTGTGATTTCCAATCGTGTGTCCCTCTTTTTCCATGCGCTTGATAAGCGCAGGATACTGCTGGGCATTTACACCCAGCAAAAAGAAGGTGGCACGAACTTTTTTCTCTTTCAGAAAATCCAACAGCTCCGCAGTGTATTCACCGGGACCGTCGTCAAAGGTAAGAGCTACCAGTTTTTTACCGATATACGCCTCCGGCGGATATTGCAGATTATATTTGGAGATTTGGGATTTATAGGCATCGTTTTGCTTGACTAACAATGCATTTTCATCCGCAAGGTCTGCATTTTCGCTCGCAAGCGTATCGTTTTGCTGCTTGATAGAGGCAAGCGCGTTTTTCTGTTCCCCCACCTGCTGTTCCAGATCAGATATCTTTTCGCTTTGCTCATTCGCGATGTCGGTCAGCTCCTGCTGCACGCGATACATGCGCACAAAGCCATACCCGATTGCCGCCACAACAACGGCTATCAGCAATGCAAGAACAATAAACAGCAGCTTGCGATTGACCTGCCGGTCAATCGCAACCACATCTTCTATTTCAATATCTATAACCTTTTCTTGTTTAACAGCCATGTTTTCTGCCTCTCTCCGGTCATCCGGAATGATAGGATGACTCTCCTACTGCCTTACGCATTCTAAACGCATGTTTTATATCACGCAGCTCGGGGACCGCAACTTTTAAATAAATGCGCGCCGCCGTTTCTGTAACACCCATTAACAGCATGCAGGTGGTATTTATCCGCGGGGTGAGCAACGGGAAATCAAAAACACCGAGAATACAAATCGACAAGCACGCGGCGAAAATGGCAAAACCCAAAAGCCATGCTTCCGAATCCTGCTGATACAATAAAAGTTTTCTGCCGCGTTCCACAAGCAGCCAGATAATACCGCCAAAGAAAGCGAGTGACAGTATACCACCCTCGGCAAATAACTCCAAGAACAGATTGTGCGCATGCACAAATTTCAAACCCGCTTCACCCAACGTCTGCTGTGTGCTGCCGACACCAAGACCCGCGCCGAGCAGCGGCTGCTGTACACTATTTTTTATAACCTGTTTCCACATAACGAAACGCATGCTCACAGAATTATCGTGTTTATACCCTTGTGTGATCTGGTCCAATGCATGCGGATGATCCTTTTTATCATCGTCCAGCATTTCCATCTGCACCGTATCCGCGGGCTGATCCGCATTTTGCGGAACAACCGATAGCATGCGATCGCTGATGGACGGCGGGATAAGCAGCATAACATATATCACCGCCAACACGGTCATGATAAACCGCTTACGGATAAACAGCACAATAAGCAGCGCCCCCACCGCCATCAATGCCAGATAGGCACCGCGGCAAAAACTGAAACCCACCGCGTATGCTGTCAAAACGAGTGCTATACGCGCAATCGCCTTGGGGCGGGAACGGGTGCCGGTCATAACAAAGGCGATGGAAAACGGTATGGTCAAAACGAGGTATGTCGCCAGTATATTGGGATTGTTAAAGGTGCCGGATACGCGGTCACCCAAATTGATGGTGCTCAAGGGGAAGTTGAGCCAACCGTATATCATGGTATCCAGACCATTCCACAGTTTGTCACTAATCTGCAAATGAAATGCCTCGCGTAGAATATACTGCACCACCGTGACAGTACCCACAGCACCGGTAGCGGCGGTCATACACAGCACGGTTGCGCGCAGGCGGCGGCGTTCATACACTACCGTTGTAACGGTGAGATATGCCAAAAACACACAAGCCCACATCATCCACGTCCAAAAACTGCTGTTTATGTCATCGGAATATACAAGGCTGATTGCCATATACCCGAGATACGCAAGCATCATAAAGCCAAGCTTGCCAAAGGATACCTGTCTGCCCTGCTTTTTCGCATCTATAAGCGCTAAGGCAAATGCTGCAAAAATCAGCGGAAAGCAAAAATAGTCCGGGAACAGCGGCGTAACGCTCAGCAACGCGATGCTGTAAAACCACGGCTCCCTGACAGCACTTTTCATCATCTCTTTTGTGACGCCCAAAGCTGTTCCCTCCCTTCCGGTTACAATAGGGCAAAATACGATACTTTATCCTATCATATCCAAAAGGTAAAACCAAGAAAGGTTACAATTCTGTAACAAGCAACTTCTCCCAAAATAAAAGCTCCGCAGAGACACAAAAGTGTCGCTGCGGAGCTATGTGGTATATTACCTTTTACTGCAAAATGTCAGCGCAATTCTCATTGATAAACGCGGTGAGCAATTTTGCTGCCGCAATAGGTAACGCTCTTTACGGTCAGGGTGCCATGGTAGAGGTTTCGTATGCCCCGGTTGCCTGTGCATAATTGCTCACAGCTACATCGCTGGTTTTGCCGGTGGTGCGCTGTAACCAAGCGCCCAACGGCACCCACTTGGACCAACCGGTAGCAGTACCGGACGGATTGTAATTATCGTTGTCATCGAGATTGTCAAACTGCGCCTTTGAATCGTGCGGCTCGTTGCCGCGGATGAGAGAATACGGCACCACGCCGTTGAGCTTTTTGATCGCAGCGGTGGCGTTCGCCCATTCGGTATCGCTGTTGCCGCTGTTATCCGCAACCTTTGTCACCTCACCGAAAGTGCCGGTCAAAAAATCGCCAAAGCGGCGGACGTGAGCGAATCATACCTCTATCAGCTGTTCCGTAAAGCGGGCGAGATTTCCCCCGGTAAATACATCGCAAAGAAAACGGATTTTGTTTTTTATTTTCGGATGATATCCATAATCAATGGCAGGGGCTGTACTGCCGCGTTTTCTATTTTCAAAGCGTCAAGATACCGCGCTTTTGCGGCTTCTAATGTTTCCGCTCGTTCGGTATACAAGGTAGCGAGCAGATCGCCTTTTGTGACACTGTCACCGGTTTTCTTATGCAATATTACACCCGCTGCGGGATCAATACTGTCTGCTTTCGCCGCACGACCTGCACCCAGCATCACCGCGGTCATGCCGATCTCTTCGGCGTTCATTGCGGTGATGACACCGCCGTCGTTTGCCACGACGTCCAACCGATGCGCCGCCGCGGGAAACAGGGTGGGGTCATCGAGGTACCGTGTATCTCCCCCTTGCGCCGCGATCCATTGCTTCATCTTCTCGAATGCCGCGCCGCTTTGCAAGACCTCTTCCGCAAGTCGTCTTGCTTCCTCCACCGAAATTTCACGCACCAACGCGATCATTTCGGCGGCAAGGGTCAAGCACACCTCTTTTAAATCACCGCCCGCTTCGCCTTTGAGCACCGACAGTGCTTCTTTGACTTCCAGCGCATTGCCGATGGCGTTTCCAAGCGGTGCGTCCATCGAGGTCAGCACCGCTACGCACCGTCTGCCGCAACGTTCACCGATGTCCACCATCGCCTGTGCGAGTTTGCGTGCGTCTTCGGGCGTTTTCATAAACGCGCCGCTGCCCACCTTCACGTCTAAAACGATGTTATGAGAGCCCGCGGCTAGCTTCTTGCTCATGATACTGGATGTGATGAGCGGCAGGCTGTCCACCGTTGCGGTGACGTCCCGCAGTGCATACAGCATTTTATCCGCAGGGGTTAAGTTGCCGCTCTGTCCGATAAGTGCTATGCCGATTTGTTCCACCTGTTTTAAAAATGTGTCTGCTGGCAGGGTGGTTTTGTAGCCGGGGATACTTTCCAACTTATCCACCGTGCCGCCGGTATGTCCAAGGCCGCGCCCTGACATTTTGGTGACTTTACCGCCGCACGCGGCGACGATGGGGGTGACGATGAGAGAGGTCTTATCCCCGACACCGCCGGTACTGTGCTTATCCACCGACTTCGTGCCGAAGCGGGACAAATCCACCGTATCACCGCTCTCTGCCATAGCCATGGTAAGATCGGCGGTCTCCCGCTCGGTCATCCCTCTAAAAAACACCGCCATGGTGAGCGCAGACGCCTGATAATCGGGGATGTCCTCTTTCACGTAACCGTTCACAAAAAAGCGGATCTCCTCAGCGGTCAACTCGCCGCCGTCCCGCTTTTTGCGGATAATATCATACATTCTCATGTGGTTTCCTTTCCCTCGCAAAAGGAGAACGGTAACAATTCACCGAGCGTTGTTTTCTCAAAGGTGTCGGCACCCGACACCAGTAAGACAGGGAAATCAGGGGCACAAAATTCCGCTAACACCTGACGGCACACGCCGCAGGGCGGAAACGCGCCCGCAATCTCGCCGTTTTTTCCGCCGCAAACAGCGAGCATCTCAAAACTGCGCTCGCCTTCGCTCACCGCTTTGACTATGGCTGTGCGCTCCGCACAGATGGTGGGACTGTACGCCACGTTTTCCACGTTGCAACCAAGATACACTTTGCCCGATTTGCCGAGCAGAGCGGCACCGACTAAATAGTTTGAATAGGGCGCATACGCGCGCTCCATCGCTTCTATCGCCAGTTTGCACAAGGTTTTTTCATTCATAACAAACTCTCTCCCTCACCGTCATACGGCACTTCGAGATAGTGTGCGACCGTGGCGGCAATATCCGCAAAGGTGTCGCGCGTGCCGCCGTTTTTTGGGGTAATGTTCTGTCCGTACACGAGGCATGGGGTGTATTCCCGCGTGTGATCGGTGTGCGCATCGCCCGGATCACAGCCGTGATCGGCGGTGATGATGAGCAGGTCGTCCTCACGCATTTTTGCAAGAAAGCCAGGCAACCAAGCATCCACCGCGGCAATCGCGGCGGCATAACCGTCCACATCCTGCCGATGCCCGAAAAGCATATCGAAATCCACCAAATTGACAAAGCACAGACCCTCAAAATCCTTATCGAGCGCCGCCTTCGCTTTTTCCATACCGTCAGCGTTAGAGGTGGTATACACCTGCTCGGTGATACCCATGCCTGCAAAAATATCCGCAATCTTGCCGATAGCATACACCGTTTTGCCTGCGTGCTTCACCGCGTCCAGCAAAGTGGGTTTCGGAGGCTTTAATGAAAAATCATGCCGCCGTGCGGTGCGTTTGAAAGGGTGCGTCCCCTCAAACGGACGGGCAATCACCCTACCCACCGCGTGTTCGCCGACAAGAATTTCACGGGCGAGGCGGCAGTAGTCATATAACAGTTCAGGCGGCACGATGTCCTCGTGCGCCGCGATTTGAAACACGCTGTCTGCGGAGGTATACACGATGAGATCGCCTGTTTTCAGATGCTCCTCACCGTAATCGGCGATCACAGCCGTACCGGAATAAGGTTTGTTACACAAAACCCCTCTGCCGGTCGCTTGTTTGAATGCATCCAGCACCTCTTTGGGAAAGCCGTCGGGATAGGTAGGCAGCGGCGTGTCCGACACGACACCTGCAATCTCCCAATGTCCGATGGTGGTGTCTTTGCCTTTGGATTTTTCACACATGCGAGCAAAAACAGCCGTTGGAGCATCGGTTTTCTCACCGCAATCTACCCCATCGATATTGAACAGTCCCAGTTTTTTAAAGGTTTCCGCTTTAAAATTTTTCGATGCTGCAATGCGGGCAAGGGTGTTGCAATCAAAGTCGCCAAACGCGGCGGCATCCGGCATCTGACCGATACCAAACGAATCCAGCACCACTAAAAACACACGTTTTTTCAAGCTTTTTTCTCCCATCTCACAGCCGTTTCAAGTGCTAACGTCATCATGTCGGTAAAAGAGATCTGCCGCTGCTCTGCGGGCAAGCTTTCACCTGTCAGCAGATGGTCGGAAATGGTGCAGATCGCAAGTGCGTTTTTACCCGCTCTGGCGGCGGTCATATACAAAGCCGCCGCCTCCATTTCCACAGCAAGTACCCCCATTTTCGCAAACGCAGGGGTGATGCGCAGACCCTCGGGGACGGTCTCCTCATCGTTATAGAAGGTATCGGTGGACAGCAGATTGCCAACGTGATAGGGCATATTCTGTTCTTTGGCAATGCCCGCCGCAATTTCCAACAATTCATAACTACAAATGGGCGCAAAGGTGCCGGGCAGACGGTACTGGGATGCAAAATTTGAGTTGGTGGACGCACCCATACCAAGCACCAAATCTCTCACCTTTACCTTTTCCACCATGCCACCCGCAGAGCCGACACGGATGATGTTTTCCACGCCAAAAGCGTTGTACAGTTCGTACGCATAGATGCCGATAGACGGCATACCCATGCCGGATGCCATCACCGAGACGGGCACACCTTTATAAGTGCCGGTATACCCTTGTATGCCGCGTACGTTGTTGACAAGGCGCGGATTTTCCAAAAAATTCTCCGCGATGAATTTAGCACGTAGGGGATCGCCCGGCATCAACACGGTTTTTGCAAAATCTTCGGGGGAAGCCGCGATGTGCGGCGTGGGGGTGGGCATTGTCATGACGCTCATCCTTTCAATAGGTGTTTTCGGCTTGCTCGTTTTTCACGATTTTCACGATGCGGCTGGTGCCAAGGCGCGAAGCACCCAGCGCGATAAACTTTTCGGCGTCCTCAATGGAAGAAATACCGCCTGCCGCTTTGATTTTCAAAGGAGCTTTGACATGTTTTGCCATCAGCTCAACATCTGCAAAGGTAGCACCACCGCCTGCAAAACCTGTGGAGGTTTTGATGAAATCGGCATCACTGTTTGACACCACTTCACACAGTTTGATTTTCTCTTCATCGGTGAGCAAGCAGGTTTCAATAATGACCTTGAGTAATTTGCCGTCACACGCGGCTTTTATAGCGTTAATCTCATTAAAAATCGCATCAAAGTCGCCTGCTTTCGCATCGCCGACATTGATGACCATATCAATTTCATCCGCACCGTTTTTCACCGCTTCGTTAGCTTCTGCGCATTTGACGGCGGTGGTGTTATACCCATTTGGAAAGCCGATAACCGTGCAAATGGGCAGTTTATCCCCGACGTACGCTTTGGCCGTCGCCACGAAGGAAGGGGGGATGCAAACCGATGCCGTGCCAAATTTGATACCGTCGTCGCAAACGGCTTTGATGTCTTCCCAAGTGGCATCAACTCCCAGTAGGGTGTGGTCTACATAAGACAGTATTTCCTTAATGTCCATATTATCCCTCTATTTTCAACATTTCTTTGATAACCGGTTCAATCACCTGTGCCATACGATAAAAACCGAGGTCGTTGGGATGGATGGTATCCACAAAGCACAACTCGCGGTCCTGCTCACCTGCAAACGCCTCGCCATCAATAAACCACGTGTTTTTGTCCCCTGCCGCTTTTGCTTGTTCGTAGGTCTTACGAATTACCTCACGGCGCGCGGCATGGTCATCATCAGAATAGGCAGGTCGGGATGCGCTGCACGGATGCGGTCAAAAAACGGCACGCCGAAAATCTGCATCGGCGCATCCAAGTGCGTATACGTTTTCATAAGAATACCTCTTGCTATCATTCCCCGTTTTAATGTCCGCGCGGGATCTCGTTCAAAAACTCTTTTTCGGTTTTAAGATCCGCGTACAGCAGCCGCGCCGCCACCACGCAAAGCGGTACGACAGCAAACAAGATCGCATACCCTTTCACCACATGGCACAGCAACGTAGACACCGTAACACCCGCTACAAACAAAAGTAACAACGCGGTGTGTTTCCAAAATCTATTCCACCAATCGTTCCCATCGCGTTTGAGCGCTTTGACCAATGACACACCTGCTTGTCGCATATGGTTGGTACAAAAGGTGGTCGCCATGGGGATACCCTCCATCTGACGGAAGGTGTTAAACTGCATGGCGCACAGAAAATTGATGGTCACCTGTGACACCTGATACGGCACCGTTTCGGGCAGGAAGCCCAACACGATCACCGCGACGATCTCGATCAGAACAAGCAACGTATCCCAGCGGATATGCCCATGCTTTTTCACCGGTTTGGGCAACACCTCTGACACGACGGTGCCGAGAATATACCCGCAAAACGGTATTACGTAATACCCTGCGGCGGAAAATTCCCGTTTTGCCAAATGGATACCCACCATCAGCAGGTTGCCGGTCTGCGCATTACAGAACACACCGCCGCGCAGAATATATGTATACGCGCCATAAAACCCGCCCACAAACATAAGCAACGCGAAAACGCCCCATGTTTCGCAGGCTAAATATTTCGGCTTTTGTTGCATATTCATCATCCTTTGTCCGTTTTCCTCATTTTAGCACACCGCTTTTGATTTGTACACCTTTTTATTGACACCCAATTAAAACGGTGCTACAATACTTTATCATATTAAAATCCAAATTTCAACCTGAACGGAGATGTTCATAATGGAAAAGAAGAATATCGATTGGAGTAATCTCGGCTTCGGTTATATCAAGACCGACTACCGCTATGTTTCCCGCTTTAAAGACGGCGCGTGGGACGAGGGTGCCCTCATCGGCGATAACACCATCACGCTGGAAGAAAGCGCCTGCGTTTTGCAGTATGCGCAGACCTGCTTTGAGGGACTGAAAGCCTATACCACCGAAAACGGTAACATTGTATGCTTCCGTCCCGACCTGAACGCCGCCCGCATGGCAGACTCCTGCCGCCGCATGAAAATGCCGGTGTTTCCCGAAGAAAAATTCGTGGAAGCGGTGCGCGAGGTGGTTAAAGCCAATGCGGCTTTTGTGCCGCCGTACGGCAGCGGCGCTTCGCTGTATCTGCGTCCCTTTATGTTCGGTGCCAATAACGTTATCGGCGTCAAACCCGCTGACGAATTTGAATTCCGCATCTTTGCGACCCCTGTCGGTCCCTATTTCAAGGGCGGTGTCAAGCCGCTGACCGTGCGCATCTCCGACTTTGACCGCGCCGCGCCCCGCGGCACCGGTCACATCAAGGCGGGTCTTAACTACGCGATGAGCCTCTATGCCATCGTGGACGCGCATGAGCAAGGTTATGACGAGAATATCTATGTCGATTCCGCCACCCGCTCCCATATTGAGGAAACGGGCGGTGCCAATATCATTCTCGTCACGAAAGACGGCAAGGTGGTCACCCCGAAATCGGATACCATCCTCCCCTCCATCACCCGCCGTTCGTTGCTTTCTGTGGCAAAAGATTACCTCGGCTTGGAGGTGGAAGAACGCCCCGTGTCTTTGGAAGAGCTGCCGGAATTTGTAGAATGCGGTCTTTGCGGTACCGCCGCTGTCATCTCCCCTGTCGGCAAGATCGTGGATCACGGCAAGGAAATCGTCTTTGGCATGGACGAAATGGGACCTGTGACCAAGAAACTGTATGAAACGCTCCGCGGTATCCAAATGGGCACCATCCCCGCCCCCGAAGGCTGGATAGAAGTTATCGAATAATCCGTTCCCCTGCCGCTCATCGTGGCAGGGGAATTTTCATCAATTCACAATTTGCAGGTTGCATTTATATAGTAATTCTTATATAATAGTACAGATATTTTCCATGGAAAGGAACTTGACGTATGTGGAAACGGCTGCTGAGGTGTGTCAGGGAATATAAAAAACCGACACTGCTCACCCTCATATTTATCATTGGAGAGGCGGTTATTGAGACCTTCATTCCGTTCATTACGGCGGATCTCGTCAACCGCATCAAGAACGGTGTGGAGATGGAGTATATCGTCAAAACCGGCATTTTGCTCGCGGTGATGGCGATATTGTCCCTTGCGTGCGGCGGACTCGCTGCGGTCACCTGCGCGAAAGCGTCGGCGGGTTTTGCCAAAAACCTGCGCGGTGACATTTATCACGCGGTGGGCGGCTTTGCGTTTGAAAACATCGACAAGTTTTCCTCCGCCTCTCTCGTCACCCGCATGACCACCGATGTCGCCAACGTGCAGATGGCATACATGATGATCATCCGCACCGCCATTCGCTCGCCGCTGATGCTGCTTTTCTCCATCATCATGGCTTACGTGATGGGCGGCGCTCTTTCCGCGACCTTTGTGGTGGTTATTCCGGTTTTGGCATTCGGTCTTTTCATGGTCAGCCGCAAAGCAATGCCCGCTTTCCGCCGCGTGTTCAAGAAATATGACCGTTTAAATGAGTCGATTGAAGAAAATGTCCGCGGCATGCGTGTGGTAAAAGGCTTTGCACGCGAAGAATATGAAAAACAGAAATTCACTGCCGCTGCTGATGATATCTGCAAAGATTTCACCAAAGCGGAACGCATCGTGGCGCTTAACATGCCGCTGATGCAGGTGTGCCTTTACTTCAACATGATCTTTGTGCTGCTGGTCGGTTCCCGCATGGCGATCACCGGCATGGGACAGACGGTGGACGTAGGACAGATCTCCGCTATGCTCACCTACGGCATGCAGATCTTAATGTCGCTGATGATGCTTTCCATGATCTACGTCATTCTCACCATGTCCTCCGAATCCATCAAGCGTATCTGTGAGGTGCTGGGTGAGACCTCTGCCATTCAAAACCCCGAAAATCCCGTAAAAAATGTAAAAGACGGCAGCATTGATTTTGACAATGTATCCTTCAAATACGCGGCGGCGGCAAAGCGCTATGCGCTGTCAGATATCGATCTGCATATCGCTTCCGGCATGACGGTGGGCATCATCGGCGGTACCGGCACCGGTAAATCTTCGCTCGTACAGCTCATTCCGCGTTTATATGACGTGACCAAAGGCAGCCTTTCGGTCGGCGGTGTCAACGTGCGGGACTACGATCTCAACACCCTGCGCGGCGCGGTCGCGATGGTGCTGCAAAAAAACGAACTGTTTTCCGGCACTATTAAGGAAAATCTCCGTTGGGGCAACGAAAATGCCACCGACCAAGAACTCATCGAAGCCTGCAAATTGGCGCAGGCGCACGATTTCATCGACAGTTTTCCCGACAAATACGACACCAAGATCGAGCAAGGCGGTACCAATGTGTCGGGCGGTCAAAAGCAGCGCCTTTGCATTGCCAGAGCGCTGCTCAAAAAACCAAAGATCCTCATTCTCGACGACTCCACCAGTGCAGTGGACACCCGCACCGACGCGCTCATCCGCGCGGGCTTTAAAGCGTACATCCCCGAAACCACCAAGATCATCATCGCACAGCGTGTGGCATCGGTGGAGGACGCTGATCTCATTTTGGTGATGGACGGCGGGCGCATCGTCGCCTCCGGTGACCACAAGCATTTGATCACAACCTGTGATATTTACAAGGAAATATACAGTCAGCAAACGAACGGAGGTGACGCAGAATGAAACCTCAAAGACCCGCAACCAGAAAAGGGACCCTCCCCCGCGTTTTGAAACTGTTATTTAAGTTTTATCCCGTTTTGGCGCCAATCACGGTTTTTTGTATTCTGTTTTCCGCTGCTGCGTCCGCTATTCCCGCTATCTTCATTCAGCAGGTAATCGCTGTCATTGAAATATGGCAAAAAACCGGCGATTGGGCGGCAGCCTCTGCGGACATCGTGCCCAAAGTGCTGACATTAGCGTCCCTTTACGTGCTGTCTACCTGCGCCGTCACCGCACAATCGCAGTTAATGGCATATATGACCCAAGGCTTTTTGAGCAAAATGCGGTGCATGATGTTTGACGGTATGCAAGACTTGCCCATCCGCTATTTCGATCAAAACCGTCATGGCGATATCATGAGCCACTACACCAACGACATCGACACCTTGCGCCAGCTTGTGTCGCAGGCTCTGCCCTCGCTGTTGCAGGCGTCTGCTGTGGTGTTGACCGTATTCACGGTCATGCTGTATTTCAGCATCACCATGACTGCGGTGCTGTTGTTGGGCGTTGTTATCATGGTGCTTGTATCCCGCAAGTTGGCGGGTGGCTCCGCGAAATTCTTCATCCGTCAGCAAAAATCCATGGGCGCCGCTGAGGGGTATATCCAGGAAATGATGAACGGGCAGAAGGTCGTGAAAGTGTTCTGCCACGAAGAGACGGGCGAAAAGGACTTTGCGCGCATCAACGAGGCGTTATATGAAGACAGTCGCCGCGCACACGCGTATGCCAACATGCTCGGTCCCATCATTATGAACATCGGCAACGTACTGTACGTTATCATTGCCATGGTAGGCGGTCTGTATCTGCTGTCCGAACTGCCGAATTTCAGCATTTCCGGTATGGCGTTTTCCATCAGCATTTTGGTGCCGTTCCTCAACATGACCAAGCAGTTCACCGGCAACATCAACCAGGTGTCTCAACAGTTCAATGCGGTCATCATGGGTATGGCGGGTGCCGATCGCGTATTCACTTTGATGGATCAGACAGCGGAAGCGGATGAGGGATATGTCACACTGGTCAACGCCGAGACGGACGAAAACGGCAACGTGACAGAAACCGACAAACGCACCGGTAAATGGGCATGGAAGCACCCTCACAAAGACGGTACCATCACCTACACACCGCTTCGCGGCGATGTACGGTTGACCGAGGTAGATTTCGGGTATGAGCCGAACAAGCAGGTGCTGCACGGCGTTTCGGTGTATGCCGAACCCGGACAAAAGGTGGCGTTTGTGGGCGCTACGGGTGCAGGTAAGACCACCATCACCAACCTTATCAACCGTTTTTACGATATTGCGGACGGCAAGGTGCGGTATGACGGCATCAACATCAATAAAATTAAAAAAGCCGATCTGCGCAGATCGCTCGGCATCGTGTTGCAGGAGACCAACCTGTTCACCGGCACGGTGATGGATAACATCCGTTACGGCAGATTGGATGCCACCGACGAGCAATGTAAGCAAGCGGCGCGTCTTGCAGGTGCAGATGATTTCATCGAGCGCCTGCCGGACGGCTATGACACCATGCTTTCGGGCAACGGCGCCAACCTCTCCCAAGGACAGCGCCAGCTCATCGCCATCGCCCGCGCGGCAGTCGCCGATCCGCCGGTGATGATCTTGGATGAAGCGACCTCTTCCATTGATACCCGTACCGAAGCTATCGTGCAAAAGGGTATGGATAAGCTGATGGAAGGGCGTACCGTGTTTGTCATCGCGCATCGCTTGTCCACCGTACAAAATTCCGATGTCATCATGGTGCTCGATCACGGTCATATTATTGAACGCGGCAGCCACGATGACCTCATCGCGCAAAAAGGCACCTATTATCAGTTGTACACGGGTGCGTTCGAGTTGGAATAGAGGAGATGATATATCGTGGAAAACAACAAGAAAAAAGAGCTCAAACGCGCTATCCTATTCACACTTTTTTCGCTGAGCGCCGGTATCATTCAGTTGATTTCCGAGCAGATCATGTTTAAACTGTTCCGTTGGGACTACTGGGTGAGTTATCTCATTGCGCTCATTCTGTCGGTCATATGGAACTTTACCTTTAACCGCAACATCACCTTCGCCTCTGCCGCAAACATACCGATTGCCATGCTGAAAGTGGCGGCGTTTTACGCCGTGTTCACACCCGCCTCTACCTGGGGCGGCGACGCGCTGGTCCGCATCGGATGGAACGCAGACGTTGTGATGATCCTTTCCATGCTTGCAAACTTTGTACTGGAATTCATTTACGACCGCTTTTTCGTGTTCGGTAAGAGCCTGGACACCAAACAGAAAAAGAAGAAATAAACACAAAAAAGACCGAAACGGCAATGCCGTTTCGGTCTTTTTCTCTTCTTAAAATATCACCGACGAACCGCAGGATGCGTTATACACCTCTGCCGCGTGGGAGTAACCCAAACGGTCATAGTAGCCCTTGTTCACTGCGTCCATCACCTTCGCAGACACGATCTTGTCCCCCGTCAAAATTTTAACGCCGCCACTATAAAAGATTGAAAAAATACAGGAAATGTGGTACACTCAACCAATGGTATGTAGACTTTTCACGCAAACCTGTATACACTAAAAAGCGAAGGGAGGAAATCACATGGATCAAGCAAAAATC
>JAZUAN010000056.1:0-11746 GCA_045638005.1 Acutalibacteraceae bacterium
TTTTTTGTGTTAGTCTTCTTCGGTCAAGCCTTCTGCCTGCATTTCCTGGATCTGCGGATCGTAGGAGAGCAGCGGAGAAACATCTTTGCTGCGAATACGGCGGTCGACGTAGTTTTTGGTGATCTTCATGACCAGCGGGAACAGCGCCACAACGCCGATCAAGTTGGGGATCATCATCAGACCGTTGAAGGTATCGGAGATGTCCCAAGCGAGCGAAGAGGTGAGCACCGCACCGAAGATAACGGTGATTACGTGAATGATCTTGAAGATAAAGGTGGTCTTAGCGCCAAAGAGGTATTCCCAGGCTTTGGTGCCGTAGTGCGACCAACCGAGCACGGTGGTGAATGCAAACAGGAACATCGCGATTGCCACGAATTTCGCACCGATGCCAAACCACGGGAACACCGTGTTGAACGCGCCGCCGACCAAAGTTGCGTCGGTATAGCCTTCTTGAATCGCTCCGGTCGCCGCATTGAACACACCGCCGTTGAGACCGCCGGAAGTGAGCACGACGAGGGCGGTCATGGTGCAAACCACCATGGTGTCTGCAAACACTTCAAAGATGCCCCACATACCCTGTTTGACAGGCTCTTTAACGTTGGAGTTGCAGTGCACCATAACGGAAGAGCCGAGACCCGCTTCATTAGAGAACACACCGCGTTTAAAGCCGTTGGTCATCGCCACGATGACACCGCCGATACCGCCGCCGACAAATGCTTCGAGGCTGAACGCATTGACAAAGATCGCTTTAAAAGCAGGCAGGATCGCCTGATAGTTAACGCCGATGATCACCAAGCTGCCGGCCACAAACAACACCACCATGAACGGCACGACCTTCTCGGCAACGTTCGCGATGCGTTTCACACCACCCAGGGTGATAACAGCGGTGAGGATCATGATGATCACGCCGATGATGAGACTGTACAGGTTGATGCCACCGAACACAGTCTGGCTCGAAAGTGCGGGAATATCAAACGCCGAAACGACGTTAGCCACGATCTTGTTGACCTGACCCATGCTGCCGATACCAAAAGAAGCGAGCAAGGTGAAAAGACAGAAGAGAACGGCGAGAACGGTGCCGATCCATTTACAGCCCTTTTTCTTGCCCAGACCGTCGCGCAGATAGTACATCGCACCGCCGGACCATTCGCCATCTTTGTTCTTACGGCGATAGAAGAGACCCAAAACATTTTCGGAATAGTTGGTCATCATACCGAAGAAAGCGGCGATCCACATCCAAAACACAGCACCCGCGCCGCCGATGGCGATAGCCGCCGCCACACCTGCAATGTTGCCGGTGCCGACGGTAGCGGCAAGCGCGGTACAAAGCGCCTGGAACGGCGAGATGGTACCCTTTTCCTTGTCGTGCTTGAGCACGCGTTTGGTGAACATGCTGCCAATAGTCTTTTTCCACCAATGACCCAGATGCGACACCTGAAACCATTTGGTCACAAAAGTCATCAGAATGCCGGTACCGATGAGCAGGAAGAGACCGAAAGGACCCCACACAACGCCATTGACGGAGCCATTGATTTCAGCTACTTTTTCAAAAAAAGCTTCCATGATGTAAAACATCCTCCTCAAAAATAATGCAAACTAAAACAAAACGGACAGAGACCGAAAAGATCTCTGTCCGCAAAACAACAAAAGCAACACCGCAAAGCGGTGAAGTAAAAAACTCTGTCCTTTCGCCTGAGAGATTGGACGAAAAATCGCCTTGCCCCTTCGGCACCCGCATCTAAGCGAGCTTCTCCAGAGTACCATCCGATCACAGTCCCTCTGCAAAAAGCAGAACCTGAAAGTTTTACTTCTTCGGTGGGGTTTCCCCGCTTTCCTGCAAACTTCTTTTGGTACTATTCTATTTTGACCTACGCATCATATCACACCTGTCGACATTTGTCAACAAGAAAATAGTAAAACCGGAAAGAATACTTCTTTCCGGTTTTACTATACATCTTACTTTTCAGTTAACGCTCATAATTTCTAAGCTATATGCGCCGGGCTCAAGCACAGTATCATAATTGTAATCCTCAGCTTTTTTGAACTTCTCGCCCATTTTCAAGCTCAAAGTGCTACCCACGCCATCGTCAATA
The DNA here is from genome assembly GCA_045638005.1 of Acutalibacteraceae bacterium. GTDB lineage: Bacteria > Bacillota > Clostridia > Oscillospirales > Acutalibacteraceae > URNF01. The sequence continues at coordinate 2,094 of JAZUAN010000056.1, forward strand.
ACCGTATTGTCCATGTCATACAGTTTCCAACCGATGTCACATTCAGCACTTTGTCCTTCGCCCTTGGCATCATAGAGCTTTTCTCCGCTGAAATACAGATACAATCTCAAACCGCCATCATACGGTTTGAATTCGTATGTAATATCTGTCACCGTGAAACGGCAGGTTTCCTCACCATCCCGATCATAGTTACTAAGCGTATCGGGCAAAGTCGGCAGTTCCAAACTGCATTGTGCTGCAAGATTTTCTTCAACGGTAACCTCACAATCATCCGATTCACCGTTATGAGCGGTTACGACAATCGTAACCTCGCCGGGTGCACACCGGTCACCACACCGTTTTGATCAACAGTAGCGACCGAAGGATCCGTGCTTTCCCAAGTAAGGGTTTTGATGGTAGCGTTGTAGGGATCGATGTCACAATCCAGTTCTAGTGTATCGCCAACGTAAATCGTTTCTTCATACGCATCTAAATCGAGCCAAGACACCTCGATGATCTCCACGTAATCAGGATCCTTTTGCCCACAATCTGTGCACACACCCTCTTCGTAATCGTGTCCCAACATACCGCCTGTGGTCGCACCGCAGTATACGCATTTCGCCGGTTCGGTACAGGTGGCATCTTGGTACTTGTGATAACACTCGGTCGCTTTTGTTGTCTTTTTCGTGGTGGGCTTCACCGTAGTCTTCTTGGTGGTTTTCTTTTCTTCCTCTTCTTTTTCTTCGGTCTTTTCGGTATCCTCGGTCTTCTCTGTTTTGCTGACGGTGGTTACCGCATCCGCGTCGCTGCTGACGTGTTCGTCGGTGTATCCACCCCTAAGATGGTCCACCCGAAGTGGTATCCACCATGGCGGAAAATCCCATCGTGTTCGCGATGGCAAACCCCACCCCCGAGATCATGCCGGACGAAGCGGAAGCGGGCGGTGCTTATATCGTGGGCACCGGTCGTTCGGATTTCCCCAACCAAATCAACAATGTGCTCGCGTTCCCCGGTATCTTCCGTGGTGCTCTTGATGTGCGCGCATCGGATATCAACGACGATATGAAGATGGCAGCATCCTATGCCATTGCCTCTCTCGTCTCGGACGAGGAACTCACTCCCGACTATATCCTCCCCAAAGCGTTTGATAAGCGTATCGCAAAAACGGTCGCGAAAGCGGTCGCCGATGCAGCGAGAAACAGCGGAGTTGCGAGAATTTAACAAAAAAAGACGACGCTTATGAAGCGTACTGTTAAGGACAGTGCCATGAAACCTTATACCCGTAGTTTTTGAAACTGCGGGTATTTTTAATTATTCTCTTTGTTTGTTGGTCAAGTTATGCTATAATACAACTAACCGATAAATAAGAAGTTGTAGGTGAGATAATGATTATTTTGATTACAGGAGCATCCCATACAGGCAAAACGGCTCTTGCTCAAAAGTTACTTGAAAAATACAAGTATCCGTACCTGTCGATAGACCATCTGAAAATGGGTTTAATTCGTAGCGGTAACACAGAACTCACCCCTATGGATGATCATGAATTAACCGAATACTTGTGGCCGATTGTTCGTGAAATGATAAAAACTGCTATTGAGAACAAGCAGAATTTAATTGTCGAAGGTTGCTATATTCCATTCGATTGGCAGAAGGATTTTGGCTCTGAATATCTTGAAAACATCAAATACTACTGTCTTATAATGAGCGAGGAATATATCAGAAATCACTTTGCTGATATAAAGAAATATGCAAATGCCATTGAGAATCGTTTGGATGATGAGTATTGCACAATAGAGAGTGTATTGGCAGATAATGCAGAAATGTTAGACCTTGCACAAAAACATAATGCGAACTATATACTCATTGAAGATAAATACGAAATCGAGATTGCTTTATAACGACAAATTCCAATTTATCGAACCGATGATATTTGTTTATAAAAGGGGTTTAGGTTCTCCTAACAACTGATATTTGGGCGCCCAAATGTCCTGCTTGTTACGGTATAAGACAAAATTAAAAGAAGCACGAAAATTTCGTGCTTCTTTTTTACTGTCCTTTAGAATACGACCCTTAAGCATCGTCTTTTTTGCAAAAATTCACAGTGATATTGTAGGGGCGTACGTTTTCTGCTGATCCCTAACACTATCCCGTTATATAATCGCTTTTTATATCTCCGGTTTAAAGCTGGGCATCAATTCCAACTTGAACAAGTTCATTTTGTGCTTTTTATCAATAAGCTCTTTCTTGGTGGGGTCAGCGATATACCCCGTGCGGATATACACATCCAATTCCGCGTAGGTGAAGCCTAAATTCTCCTCGTCGCTCTTGCCGCAAAGTCCGTCGATAGGCGTTTTTTCTACCAATTCCTTGGGAAGCCCCAGCAGATGACCGATCTCCTTGACCTCGGTAACGGTGAGATGGGACATGGGTGAAAAATCGCCCACCGAATCGCCGTAGCGGGTGGAATATCCCACCCAATCCTCGCTCAAATTACAGGTGTTTGCCACACGACCGTTGACCGATTGGCTTACCGCGTACAAGGTGGACATGCGGATGCGGGGCGGGAGATTGGTTTTGGTGAGGGTGGAGATTTCCAACTCGGCAGGCAACGCGTTCAAAAGTCCGTCCACCGCGTCCTTAATATTCACCACATAATGCTTGATGCCCAGATGGTTAACCAGCAGATACGCCATATCAATATCGTGCTGTTCCCCCTGTGGCATGAGCACACCGATCACGCGGTCGCGTCCGAGTGCCTCCACGCACAAAGCCGCCGCAATCGAACTGTCCTTGCCGCCGGAAATACCGACCACCGCGTTGCAGCCCTTACCGTTTTGTTCAAAAAAGTCACGGATCCACGCAACACAGTCGTTTTTCACTTTCAATGCATCAAACATATATCCCACCGCCATTTTTGTCTTAGTACATACAGTATATACCACATCCACGTGAACATGCAAGCGTCTTTTTTGTGTGCTTCAAAGCTTTTACTATCTGTAGCTTTTCGGCGATCTGCCCGAACATCAAATATCCGATGATCTTTTCATTGTCATGCAGCGGCATCACCGCTTCGCGCACACCTCGCTTTTTTGAATATTTTTCCATTTCAGTTCGTTTGTTATTTGACAGTTTTAACTATTGGTAAACATGGAAAATATCACATTTAAAATCGTATATTATGGCTAATTCATTTCTTTTGGGTCTCCAAAAATGATGGATTGTGACAAATTTCCGCGTTTAGTATTGAAAAAAGCACCGAAGTATGGTAGACTGCTTTTGTGTATATATATTTATTATAGTGTAGACAGGACTTCTTTGTATAAAGAAAACGGTCTGCACGTGATAAACCGTGGAAACACAGATATATAGGAGTATTGCCAATGGGTAAAAAACTGCTAGTCCTCGGCGGAGGGAATTATAGTTTGGTGGTCAAGGAAATTGCACAAAGCATGTGCTGTTTTGACGAGGTCGCTTTCTTGGATGATAGCGCGTTGACCACTCCGGACGGAACCCCTGTGCTGGGAAAGCTGTCCGCTCTTAAAGAATTGAGCGCCGATTTCACCCATGCGGTTGTGGCACTCGGAAGCCCTTCAATCCGTGCTGAACTCATCAGCAGGATTGAGAAGGAGACCGCTTGCGAGCTTGCTGCCATCGTATCGCCGCTTGCCTATATTGCACCGTCTGCGGTAGTTGCCCCCGGTTGCATTATAGAGCCTATGGCGGTGGTGCATTCCAAATGCACACTCGAAAAGGGTTGCATTGTTTCAGCCGGCGCGGTCATCAACCATTTTTCCCACCTCTGTGAAACGGTACACATTGATTGCAACGCAACCGTCAGCGGATTTCAAACGGTACCTGCCGGTGAAAAGGTGATGAGCGGTACTGTTTTCAATAAGTAATTTAAAGGATGCGATTTTATGTATAAAAAGTTTTTTAAAAGATTGATCGACATTGTTCTTTCCCTTTTGGGACTTATCGGTCTGTCTCCGCTTTTCTTGATCCTGACGATTTTGATTAAATTGGACTCTCCCGGCCCTGTGTTTTTCAAACAGAAACGCATAGGCATTCATAAAAATCATTTTAACATCTTGAAATTCCGCACCATGCGGACCGACACCCCGAAGGATACACCTACCCATCTGCTCAAGGATACCAATCAATGGATCACCAAGACGGGGCGTTTTCTCCGCAAAACCAGTTTGGATGAAATTCCGCAGATTATCAATATCCTCATCGGCGATATGTCCATCATTGGTCCGCGTCCCGCTCTTTGGAATCAATTTGATTTGATGGAGGAGCGCGACAAATACGGTGCAAACGACATTCTTCCCGGTCTTACCGGTTGGGCGCAGATCAACGGCAGAGACGAGCTGCCCATTGATGTCAAAGCGCGCCTTGACGGCGAATATGTAGAACGTATGAGTTTTTCTTTTGACGTAAAATGCTTCTTTGGCACCATTGTTTCCGTTTTCAAGCACGACGGTGTTGTGGAGGGCGGAACCGGTGCTCTGGAGGATCAAAAGAAACAAGAAAAGGCTGATAAACAGCTTTGATTTTCCCTTTTTAATCATACAAAGGAGATGAAACGCGACGATGAATAATACGCAGGAAGTTTCCATTGAAAAGATCCAAAGCAAATTATTAGAGATCTTGGTGTATTTCAAAGAGTTTTGTGATGAGCATCATCTGCCTTTTATCTTGTGCGGCGGCACCTGCCTGGGTGCGGTTCGACACAAAGGCTTTATCCCGTGGGATGATGACGTGGACGTTTTCATGCTGCGCGAGGACTATGAAAAGTTGCAAGGTCTTTGGGCGGAATACGCCGACACCGAGCGGTATGCTTGCGTGCGATCCAACGAAACTATCAATATTCATCATTCTGCTACCGAGATTAAAGATAACAATACCACGTTTATCAATCAACATAGCGTGAATGACGATATCCATCACGGCCTTATGATCGATATCATCCCCGTGGACGGTGTAGCACCCACGAAATTCGGCAAGATCACGCAGATGATCGCTTCTATGATCTACTGCTGCTTTAATTTCCAGCGTTTGCCTAACCATAAAAGCAAACTGATCTACTATATCACCAAAATCGCGTTGGGAGTCGTAAAATCTCCCAAACTGCGCTATAAGCTGTGGAAGTCCGCCGAGCGACATATCGCCAAATACGGCACCGAAAACTGTGAAAAGGTCGCGTCCTTCGGCGAAGGCACCACCATCATGAAAATGCATTATCCCATCGAGTGGTTCAGAAATATCGAATACCTCGATTTTGCGGGACACGCTATGCCCGTGCCTGCGGATGTAGATGCGTTTTTGCGCATTTCTTTCGGCGATTACATGCAATTGCCGCCACAAGAGCAGCGCGTGGCGCAGCACGAGGCTGCGTTCATTGATCTGGATAACAGCTACACAAAATACAAAGGTATTCACTATTGCGTTGAAAAATAAAACCGCTATTTGACAGAGGAGGTCAGAAAGCATGTCCTATCCGATTGATATTGTCGTGCCGTGGGTGGACGGCTCGGATCCTGCATGGGAGGCTGAGCGTGCCCAATATAGCCCCTCTGCCCGTTCTGCTGATAGCTCTAGTTCCAGATACCGCGAATGGGGACTTTTTCAATATTGGTTCCGTAGTATCGAAAAATACGCGCCTTGGGTGCGCACCGTGCATCTGATCACCTGGGGGCATCTCCCGCCGTGGCTGAACACAAACCATCCCAAACTGCACATTGTCAATCACAAAGACTATATTCCGGAGGAGTACCTCCCCACTTTCAGTTCTCATCCTATCGAAAATAACGTCCACCGGATCCCCGGATTGGCGGAGCATTTCATTTTGTTCAATGATGATCTGTATCTGAGCCGTCCGACCGTTCCGGAGGATTTTTTTGTGGATGGAACGCCGGTAGATACCGCCGTTCTCGGTAACGTGACAAATTCCGACACATTCAGCTTTATGCCGTACATTGCGCTGAATTGTCTGGGAATACTTAACGAGAATTTTTCCAAGGCTAAGGTCATGAAGGAACATTCCAAAAAGTGGTTCAATTTAAAATACGGCAAGCTGAGCTTGTATAACCTGTATTACAAGCCCGGTCAAAATTTCCCGGGTTTCCGCAATTTCCACACCTGCATGCCTTATAAAAAAGCTACTTTGGAAGAGGTGTGGGAGAAATATCCGACCATTCTGGATCAGACTTGCAGCCACCGCTTCCGCAGCAGAGAAGACGTCAGCCACTATCTTTTCCGTTATTGGCGGCTGGCGCAGGGCGATTTTGTTCCGACAAAGCCTAACTGTGCGTATCTCACTATCGGTGAGGACAACGCAGAGAGCGTTAAGGCGGCACTCGAAAATCCGAAATACAAGGTTGTTTGCGTCAACGATGATCCTTCAAGCATCAGCTTTGAAGAAGAGCAGGAAAAACTGCAGAAAATTTTACAGGCTGCTTTCCCCGAAAAAAGCGGCTACGAATTACCGTAAAAATTTCTTGAATAACAGAGGGATTTGATACACGTGAATCTAGCAAGAACAAAAAATACGTTTCGTAATACGGCATGGGGTGCCATTTATCGTATGATTGCGCTCATCGGTCCTTTTATTATCAAAACCTTGATAATCCGTGAGATCGGCATGGCATACAGTGGTTTGAATACACTGTTTAATTCCATTTTGACCGTGCTCAACCTCGCGAACCTCGGTTTTAGCAGCTCTCTCGTGTATACCATGTACGAGGTGGTCGCCAAAGAGGACACCGACGCTATCTGCGCAATGATCAATTTCTTTCGAAAGGTATATCGGATCATTGGTCTTGTTATTTTAGTGATGGGCTTGGCTGTGCTGCCGTTTTTGCCCAATTTGGTCGGCGAAGAAGCACCTCCCGGCGCGAATTTGTACGTTATGTGGTTGCTGTACCTTTCCGCAACCGTTTTGGACTATGTGCTGTTTGGTTATGTGAATGCGATCTTCTCCGCTTATCAGCGTGAGGATTCCCGCCTTAAAATCATGACCGTGCGCTATATTATCCAATACGCACTCGAAATCGTGATTTTGGTTGTCCTCAAAAACTATTACCTGTATCTTGTCACCTTGCCGCTGATGGTCATCCCCAACAGCTTGGCGAACTACTATGCTGCAAGGAAGCAATATCCACAGATCCGATGCGTCGGCACACCGAGCGACGAGATCAAGCGTAGCGTCTATCACCGTGTCAAAACTTTATTTGGGCATACGCTGGGTAATACGCTGCTTGTCAACATTGACAGCATACTCATTTCTTCCTTTCTCGGACTGTCCGTTCAGGCGTTATACAGCAACTACTATTACATTCTCACTGCTGTCAACGGCGTGGTGGAAATTATCACAAACGGCGCCCGCGCAGGTATCGGTAACAAACTGATCGTCGATACGGAGGAAGAAAATCACAATCTTTTCCTGAATATGACCTATGGTTGGGTCGCATTGATCGGCTTTTGTGCAACCTGCATGCTGTGCTTATATCAGCCGTTCATCGGCGGTGTGTGGATCGGTGCGGAAGGTCTTATGGATAATCGGTTTGTAATATTCATGACTCTGCTTTTCTACACGTGGATGTTCCGCCTGCTCCAACTGACCTATCGTGACGCGGCCGGTCTTTGGACAAAGGATTGGGCAAAACCCATTGTAGCTATGGTCATTAAACTTATATTCAGTGTGATATTTGTTCGCCTTACCCAAGATGTAATTGGCGTTTTGATCCCCACGATATTTGTGCTTGGCGTAATCTACTTCCCCTGGGAAGCGAGTATATTGTACAAACACCTGTTCCACCGCAGCTGGTCGTTATATCTCGGCAAAATGGCTAAATATACCTTTATCAGCTTCAGCGGTGCCGTGGCATGCTGCGCTCTGTGCGTATTGCTGGCACCCGAAAACTCTTTAATTTCATTTGTTGTGCGCCTTTGCGTCATTTGTGTGCTTTTTCCATCAGTGTGGATAGGCTGTACGTTTAGATCTGAAGAATATCGTTACTGTATACATCGTGTGAAAGGAATGCTCGGTAAAAGGAGGAAATAAACATGAGAATTGCTTTGCATCCGTTCGAGTGGGATAAAAAGTACGTCTTTGCCGGCTTCGCGGTAGCATTTCTCGCGATTTCCCTACTCGCTGGTGTTCCGATCTTGTTTGCGCTGGTGATGCTTATATGGGGCGGTTTAATGATCTACGCCTCGCGTGATGCAACCAACCGTGCAGGATATTTGGTGTTTCTGCTGGCTTTTTTTCTATTTCTGCTCGGCGGAGAATTCTTTGAACTGTACTTTGGCTATGCGCAGGAATATAATTTTACACAGGAACTGGATATCCACGCATACATCGTTCTTCTAATCAGTTTGGTGTTCCTACATGCAGGCTACTATGGCACGGATTTTCTGCTGAACAAAAGAAAAGCGTCCGTTCCCAAATTGAAAAGGCGAAACGATCCCGATAAACTGCAACAGTTGCAGCGCATTGTGAAGGTTTTGATGTATATTTCGGCGGTGCCGTTTTTCATGAAAGCCTTGGATGCCGGCCTGTATACGATGGAGAATGGTTATTTAAGCTACTACACGGAGTACAAAAGCAGGCTTCCCGGTATTTTGGATACAGTCTCCGAACTGTTTACAATGTTCCTCTTCTTGTACTTGGCAACCTTCCCCAAAAAGAAGCAATGCCTGCTTCCCTTGGGGTTGTACTTGGCTCACGGCGTTGTTGCCATGCTCACCGGACGACGGATTAGTTTGGGCGTTGCGCTGCTCGTCGTGGTGTTTTATGTCTTGATACGACACGGCAGAGACAAGGAAGAGCACTGGGTCAATCGCAAGGTGATAATTGTGGCTGCGATCCTGGTCCCCGTATTGATTTTGGTCTTATATATACACCGCTATCTTCGCTATGGTGAATCGGTGGAGGGTGGCAACATTCTAGATATGGCGTGCCGTTTCCTCTCTCAACAAGGCAGCAGCATCAGCGTGTTAAAATTGCAAAAGCAACTCGAAGGGGATTCGCTCGGCTGTACTTCTCTGTACTATACCATCCATTATCTCCGCGGTAATGTGATCACACGGCATTTGTTTGATTTCCCGATGGAGTTTTATACACAGCGTACAGTAGAAACGGCACTACAAACCAACTGCCTCGCCGATTATATTATGTATAAAGTCGATGCTAATGATTTCTTTGCAGGCTACGGTCTAGGCACCAGCTATATTGCGGAGCTGCACCATGACCTCGGATACTTCGGCGTAGCGCTGGGAAGTGCGCTTTACGGCTTTTTGCTCAATTGGTTGTACGCCCCCAAACGGTTCTCTTTCTGGAAATTTGCTTTGGGACTTATGATGCTGGAAGAGTTCGTCATTCTGCCTCGCTACGGCGCAGATGTGATCTTGCGACCCTTCTACAATCTGACCAAAACATTGGTGCTCATTTGTTTATTCTTAATGGTCGTGGTGAAAAAAGAGGATGTCGCGAAAATTTGGAGTGTGCTAGAAAAGAAAGGGGCAGGAGATATGCTTCGTAAGTTAAAAAAGATGATTTCCACAAGAAACGTGATGCTCAATACACCTCCCATGGGTGAATTCCGTCACATCACGGACGAAGAGGTCAAGCAATTGCAGGTCATCATGCTGCAAATGGTTAAGGACGTGCA